>JBJFDD010000044.1:0-3113 GCA_051889815.1 Candidatus Cryptobacteroides sp.
ATTCGGTTCGTGGTTCGGGAAATTGCCGTCGATAGTGTCGAATATGTAGGAATGGGAATCACCGAATATCTCACGGGCGAAAAGGCAGGCCATGCCGTTGGAAAGGTCAAAAGCCACCTTGATGCCCGACAGGTCGGACATGTACCTGCGGAGGAAGGCAACATATTCATCGTGGATATCCATCGGGACGACTGAACCCCTCTTACTGGCTACTGGTGTCGGCTTGCCCTCGTCAATCCACTGCCGGATCTGGCCCAGGCCGGAATCGAGCCCGACGGGAAGTGCATTCTCGCGGGACACTTTCATTCCGTTGTACTCCTTGGGATTGTGGGATGCGGTAATCTGTACGGATGCTTTGAATCCGTACTTTGCCGTACCGAAATAGACCATCGGAGTCGAACTCAGACCAAGGTCATGGACATCGGCTCCGGCATCGTTGATGCCCTTCACGAGGCTGTCATGGATTTCCGGTGACGAGACTCGGCAGTCCCTGCCGACCAGCACCTTGTCAGTGCCAAGAAGTTCCGGAATGAAGTAGCCGACCTTGTAGGCCACATCCTTGTCGAAGTCCACATTGTAGACTCCCCTGATATCGTATGCGTGGAATGCTCCCATATTTTCAAGTCATTTGATTTTGGATGGATATCTGAGAGAAACCTTTCCGGCCTTGATGCTGGAGAGTTTCCTGGAAATGATCTTCCTGCGGACCGGGGCGACGTGGTCGATGAAGAGGTCCCCGTCGAGATGGGACATCTCATGCTGGACCATCCTGCAGGCAAACTTGTCGAAGGTTTCGGTCACCTTCCCGAAATTTTCGTCGAGGTACTCGACAGTGATGCTCTCCGGCCTGACAATGTCGCAATAGATGTTCGGAATGCTCAGGCAGCCTTCCGAGTACTCACTCTTGCGGTCGCTCTCCCAGACCACGACAGGGTTGATCATGACCCTGACGAAACCGTCAAGGTAAGGGTACACGTCTACCATGTCCCTGCCGTCGACGATGAGCAGTCTCTTGCTCACCCCGACCTGAGGGGCAGCGAGTCCGCAGCCCTCGGATTTCTTGAGTGTCTCCTTCATGTCACCGACAAGCCTGGTGATTTCCTCCCTCTCTTCGGGAGCGACCGGTTCTGCGACCTTCCTGAGGACTTCCGAGCCGTACAGATAGATTGGCAATATCATTGTTTGTTGTTCTTTTCTTTGTCAAGGTAGCCCTGAAGGATAATCGCCGCACTGATTCTGTCGACAGAATTCTTGTCCCTCCTGTCCTTGGCCTTCATTCCCCCGTCAATCATGGCCCGGTGGGCAAGTACGGAAGTAAAGCGTTCGTCCTCAAGGGCGACCGGAATGTCAGGGAAGGCTTTCCTGAGGTTTTTCAGAAAGACGTCCACATCAGCCGCGGCCTCGGAAGGAGAGTTGTCCATATTCATCGGATAGCCGACCACGAAGCAGGTTACCGACTCCTTTTGAGCATATTTTTTGAGATAATCTATTATCTTTGCACCCGGGACAGTATCCAATGGTGACGCAAAGATTCCAAGCGGGTCGCTCACAGCCACTCCGACCCGTTTCCGTCCGTAATCTATGCCGATGATTCTGTCCATTTTACGCAAACATAAGCCTGCAAATTTAAGAAATAAACCGGTATTTGACAAATTATATAATATGTCCAGAAAGAAAACGGAAGACTTCCGCCTGACTCTCTCAGACGGCAACACGGACGACCACATCTGGTCAGTGAAGTTCAAGAGGATCCAGTTTCTCGTGACTGCAATCACAGTGGTTGTGGTCATTTCGGGCATCTATTTCATTCTTTACTGCATGACCCCGATACGCACCCTGATTCCCGGTTATCCCAATGCCGAGACCAGGAGAAAGGCGATAGAGAGCGCCATCCGGATCGATTCGCTGGAGAAGATCATCGTCAGGTGGGAATTGTATTCCGACAACCTCTTCAGGGTCGTCAACGGTGAGGCCCCGATGGACATTGACAGCATATTCAATGCAAGAAGCGTGGAAGATGCACTCACATCGGATCCGAAGGTCACCGCCGGCAGCGACTCAACCCTGAGGGCCATTGTCGCATCCGAAAGCAGGTTCGAGATACAGAACACCACAGAGAGGATCCTTCCGCTTGAGGGCATACATTTCTTCCCTCCCGTAAAAGGAGTGGTCACCGGTGAATATGACAAATTCCTGCACCCGTACATCGAAATCACCACCGGCGAGAACACGGCGGTCGCATCTGCCCTGGAAGGCACCGTGGTCAGCACTTCATGGAGCGACACCGAAGGCTACGCCATCTGCATCCAGCATCCCGGAGACCTCATCACTATCTACCGTAACAATGCCAGGCTGATGAAGAAGACCGGGGAGAAGGTCAATGCAGGCACCACTGTCGGCATCGCAGCAAGGTCCGAGGGAGCCGCAGGTGGCGGCGCCATCGCCTTCGAGATGTGGCACAAGGGAGAATCAGTCAATCCGGCCAATTACATTACATTCTGATGGAAAAGAGAAGACTTGCCATACTGGGATCGACAGGATCCATAGGGACCCAAACTCTGGATGTTGTCAGGGAGCACAGGGAACTGTTCGACGTAGAGCTCCTGGTCTGCAGGAACAGCTGGGAGACGATGGCCGCGCAGGCCAGGGAATTTGACGCCAATGCAGTGGTAATCACCGACACCGACCACTATTCCGACCTCAAGGCAGCCCTGGAGGACACCGACACCAAAGTGTTCGCCGGAATGGACTCTGTCTGCAGCCTGGTAACCGGAGACAACATTGACATCGTTATCGCCTCGATGGTAGGTTTCAGCGGACTGGAACCGACGATTGCTGCCATCAGGGCAGGGAAAGTGATCGCTCTCGCCAACAAGGAGACCCTTGTTGCGGCGGGCAGGATAGTGATGGACCTGGCAAAGAAGAACAATGTGCCGATCCTTCCCGTCGATTCGGAGCATTCGGCCATCTTCCAATGCCTTATGTGCGCCAACGGAAACAAAGTGTCAAAACTGCACCTTACAGCGTCCGGAGGGCCTTTCAGGACCTGGAAGAAAGAAGAAATCGCAAAGGCCACAAAGGACATTGCCCTCAAGCATCCCAATTGGGACATG
>JBJFDD010000045.1:0-3111 GCA_051889815.1 Candidatus Cryptobacteroides sp.
CACCTGACCATTGGCATTTGTAACGTTAATCAATGAGTCTTTCTTGTCATAAACAGTAACTATGGCTCCCCAAATAGGATCTGTGCTGGCTGAATCCCTTACAGCAATTGAAACAGTATTTGATGTTGGTTTTGAAACAACAATGGTCTGCGCATTGGCAATTGCGCGGACCATTGTCAAGATGCTGATAATGAATATTTTACTTATTTTTTTTCATTCATTATGTGCTTGTTTGGAGAACTATTTGCTCTGCTGGATGGCGGCCTGGGCGGCGGCAAGGCGGGCAATCGGCACGCGGAACGGCGAGCAGGACACATAGTCCACGCCGATCTGGTTGAAGAACTTGATCGAATCAGGATCTCCACCATGCTCTCCGCAGACACCGCACTTGAGGTCCGGTCTCTTTGAACGTCCGCCCTGGATTCCGGTCTCGACCAGTTTGCCGACACTCTTGGTGTCGATGGTCTGGAACGGATCCGCATCCAGGATCTTGTTGCCGAGGTACTCACCCATGAATGTGCCGACATCATCACGTGAGAATCCGAAGGTCATCTGGGTAAGGTCGTTGGTACCGAATGAGAAGAACTCGGCGGCACGTGCCATGCGGTCAGCAGTCAGGGCAGCGCGAGGAATCTCGATCATCGTACCGAACTGGTAGGAGATGAACTGGCGGGTAGTGCCCTCGACCTCAGCCTTGACTCTCTCGCAGATTGCCTTCTGGAAGCTGAGCTCACGGGCAGAGATGGTGACAGGAATCATAATCTCCGGATGTGGGTTCAGACCTTCGTTGATGAGCTCTGCAGTGGCAGTGAAGATGGCCCTGTACTGGGTCTCGGCGATGAGCGGATAAGACATGTGGAGACGGACTCCGCGGTGACCCATCATAGGGTTGACCTCATGGAGGGCCTCACCACGCTTCTCGATTTCAGCGACGCTGACTCCCAGCTCTTTGGCAAGTTCCTCTTTCTTGTCCTCGGACTTCGGGACGAACTCGTGGAGAGGCGGGTCGAGAAGACGGAAGACCACCGGCTTGCCGTCCATTATCTTCATTGTGCTCTTGACTGCAGCCTTGATGAACGGCTCGAGTTCTGCAAGAGCGCTCTTCCTTTCCTCGTCGGTGTCGCAGAGGATCATCTTGCGGAGTTTTGCAAGAGGGAGCTCTGAATTGGCTCCGTAGAACATATGCTCGATACGGAACAGACCGATGCCCTCAGCGCCGAAGCTGAGTGCCTTCTTTGCATCCTCAGGTGTGTCAGCATTGGTCCTGACACCGAGTTTGCGGAACTTGTCGACAGTTGCCATGAACTTGACGAAGAGAGGATTCTCGGTAGCGTCCATAGTTGCAATCTGCTCGCCATAGACAAGACCCTTGGTGCCGTTGAGGCTCATCCAGTCGCCTTCCTTGAGGACGATGTCGCCGAATGAGACGGTCTTCTGGGCGAAGTTGATCTTCATTGACTCGCAGCCTACGATGCAGCACTTGCCCCAGCCGCGTGCCACGAGGGCTGCGTGTGAGGTCATACCGCCGCGGGTGGTGAGGATGCCGGCTGCAGCGCGCATGCCTTCGATGTCTTCAGGAGAGGTCTCTTCACGGATGAGGATGGCCTTCTTCTTGCCGGCGGCAGCTTCCATTGCAGCCTCGGAGGTGAACACGATCTGTCCGACAGCTCCACCCGGAGAAGCAGGAAGACCCATTGCGAGTACCTTTGCCTTCTTCTCTGAAGCAGGGTCAAGAATAGGATGGAGAATCTCGTCGAGCTGGGAAGGGGATACCCTCATCACGGCTGTCTTTTCGTCTATCATCTTCTCGTCAACCATGTCCATTGCCATCTGGAGGGCCGCAAGACCGGTTCTCTTGCCGATACGGCACTGGAGCATCCAGAGGTGTCCTTCCTGGATGGTGAACTCGATGTCCTGCATGTCCTGGAAGTGCTTCTCAAGGGCGAGGCGGATGCCGTCAAGCTCCTTGTAAACCTCAGGCATTGCGCATTCGAGGGACTCCAGATCCTTGTTCTTCTCAGTCTTGGTGGCCTCGTTGAGAGGGTTAGGGGTACGGATACCTGCTACGACATCCTCTCCCTGTGCATTGATGAGCCACTCTCCGTAGAATTTGTTGTCACCATTGGCAGGGTTGCGGGAGAATGCCACACCGGTAGCCGAGGTGTTGCCCATGTTGCCGAACACCATTGACTGTACGTTGACGGCTGTTCCCCAGTCATCAGGAATCTTCTCGATTCTTCTGTAGGCGATGGCCCTCTTTCCGTTCCAGGACTTGAACACGCCACCGATTGAGCCCCAGAGCTGGTCCTGGGCAGTGTCAGGGAACTCGACTCCGAGAACTTCCTTGACTTTCACCTTGAACTTCTCGCAGAGGTCCTTGAGCTCTTCGGCAGTGATGTCGGTGTCGGACTTGTAGCCCTTTGCCTCCTTGAGGTCCATCATCATCCTGTCGAGCTGCTGGCGGATGCCCTGGCCGTCCTCAGGCTCGATGCCTTCGGCCTTTTCCATGACGACGTCGGAGTACATCATGATGAGACGTCTGTAGGCGTCATAGACGAACCTCGGGTTGCCGGTCTTCTGGATCATTCCCGGGATGGTTTCCGAGCAGAGACCGATGTTGAGGATAGTGTCCATCATTCCCGGCATCGAGCTTCTTGCGCCTGAACGGCAGCTCACGAGAAGCGGATCGGAAGGGTCTCCGAACTTCTTGCCCATGATGGTCTCAGTTGCCTTCATGGCTTCTGCGACGTCTCTCTTGAGTTCTTCGGTGTAGCCTCCGCCGAGGGAGTAATACTCAGCGCAGCACTCTGTAGTGATGGTGAAACCTGCTGGTACAGGCATTCCGAGCTTGCTCATTTCAGCAAGGTTCGCACCCTTGCCGCCAAGAAGCTCTCTCATGTGTCCATCGCCTTCAGCGGTCTTTCCGCCGAAGCGATAAACGCGTTTCTTGTTGTCGAACATATCGTTATCTGTTTTTGAATTTGATGATCCGGTTTGAAATAAGGCACAAAAGTAATAAAAAGTATCCGTTATAACAATTTTGATGCAATATCCGAAAGTTCGCTCCTTTCTCCCACTCTCAGGAATATGTGTTCGAAGAGCTTCTGCCCG
>JBJFDD010000046.1:0-11574 GCA_051889815.1 Candidatus Cryptobacteroides sp.
TGAAATCGAAGGGGAATCCTTTGTTTTGGAGTATTCCCTGCACCACAATTGCAACCCGCAGTCCCGGCAAGCCGGTTTTTTTGCCGTGCAGACATATCTTCCGTGCAGAATCAGCCAGTGGTGCGCTTTGGCCCTCAATTCCGCAGGAATATGCCTTTCAAGGTCTGCTTCGACCTTTTCCGGTGTTTTGCCGTCTGACAGTCCCAACCGGTGCGACACCCTGAACACATGCGTATCTACTGCTATTACCGGCATGTCGTAGATGATTGAGGCTATTACATTTGCAGTCTTTCTGCCTACCCCGGGCAACGACATCAGGCTGTCGATGTCAGAAGGGACTTTTCCTCCGAATTCAGTACAGAGCTTATCTGCCATCCCTATCAGGTGACGGGCTTTGCTGTTGGGGTAGGAAATGCTGCTTACCAGCTCGAATACTTCCTCAAAGGTGGCTTTCGCAAGTGATTCGGCATTCGGGAATCGCTCGAACAGTCCGGGAGTGACAATGTTCACTCTCCTGTCCGTACACTGCGCGCTCAGCATTACCGCCACCAGCAGCTCGAATGAGCTTCCGTAGTGAAGCTCTGTCGCAGGTGCCGGCATATTCCTGGCAAACCAATCTGTTATTCCTTTGAATCTTTCTTTCCTCTGCATCTGATGTTCAGATTGTGAGTGAGAGGTCGATGACTTCATCATTCCTGGTCTCGAGACACTTTTCATCCTTGCAGACAAAGACTCTTCCCGGATACTTTTCGAATATGCTGCGGTTGTGGGTCACCATGACAATAGCGGTCCCTTCATCCCTGTTGATCTGCGTCAGCAGCCGGAGGATTCCGTCGGCCGTTTCGTTGTCAAGGTTGCCTGTCGGCTCATCCGCAATGATAAGCCGTGGCCGGTTCAGCAGCGATCTTGCAATGGCAATTCTCTGTTGCTCGCCACCGGACAGCTGGTGAGGCATCTTGTGGGCCTTGTGCGTCATTCCTACTGCCTTGAGGACCTCGTCAATCCTTTTGTCGGCAGCGTTCCTGTCCTTCCAACCGGTTGCCCTCAGGACGAAGTCGAGATTCTCCTCCACGCTGCAGTCCATCAGCAGCTGGAAATCCTGGAACACAACCCCGACCTTTCTCCTCAGGTAGGGTATCTCCTTTTCCTTGAGGCGTTCAAGATTGAAGCCGCAGACCCGTCCGGTACCTTTCTCCAGGCGGTTCTCCCCGATCATGGTCCTGATGATGGAGGTTTTGCCAGTGCCGACTTTCCCGACGATGTAGGCGAAATCGCCTTCGGAGATCTCCATGTCAAGTCCGTAAATCACTGTGGTTTCGCCATTGAGGATGTCTGCATCCCTGAACGAAACGAGTGGCTCTTTTTTTGCTGAAATAATCCGTTGTGCTTCCATAATTAGTGCAAATATACTTTATTTTTCTATGCTAATTCAGTAAATTTGTAGTTTTAGTAAAGAATATCAAAAACTTTCAGTCAATATGAAAAGAGGACTCATCGCGGCTTTGTCAATAGCCTTGGCACTGTCTTCCGAGGCCGTATCCATCGGCCAGGAAACCGGCCCCGACGCCTTCAGGAAGGCCGTTGAATTCTATGACCGCGGCATGTTCGAACGTGCTGAATCCATTTTCTCGGAAATCTCCGCATCCGGCAATGATGTCATGGCCAAGGGCTACGAAGCCCTGTGTGCAGTCCGGCGCCAGGCCGTCGGAAACCGCACACAGGCGGAGCAGTACATTTCCGAGTACCCATATTCAAGCCTTATCCCCCAGGTCCGCTTCTACAACGCCCTCAACCTGTTCGACGAGCAGAACTTCAGTGCAGCCAACGCCGAGTTCGCGAGAATCGACATGCGCTCGCTCAAGAGCAGCCAGGTCGGGGAGTTCATCTTCAAGCAGGCATATTCACTTTTCGAGCTTGATGAATATGACAGGGCGGAAGAGCTTTTCGCAAAGGCCGAAAAACTGCCATATTCTGACTACACCGCGCCGTCGAGATATTCATTGGGCTACATTGAATATGTCAGGAAGAATTTCAAGTCGTCCTTCGACTGGTGCACTTTGGCGGCCAAGGATCCGCGGTTCACTAACCAGGCTGTACCTTACATGATCGAATGCCGCTACATGCTCAAGGACTATGACTATGTCATTGACAACGGCCCGACCTGCCTGGACCAGGTCACTCCGGAGCGCAGGAGGCAGATTGCCAGATTCATCTCGGAGTCCTATCTCTCCAGGGGCAATGCGGCCAAGGCCCGGGAATTCTATGAAATCTTCGGTGACGGTGCAGTGGAGATGGATGATGCCGATCTCTTCTATGCAGGTACGGTAATGTATTCCACCGGCGATTTCAGGGGGGCGGTCGAGAAATTTTCGAAAATGACTTCCCGTGCGGATTCCATCGGACAGATAGCAAACTATGAAATGGCCTACAGCTACATCAAAACCGGCAACAAGGTCGCAGCTCTGGATGCTTTCAAGGCGGCTTCCGCCCAAACCTGGAACGCGGATATCCGTGAAGATGCGCATTTCAACTACGCAAAACTCTCCTTTGACCTGAACAACAACCCTTCTGTCTTCAATGACTACATGAAGACCTATCCCGCCAAGCAGAAGGACGACATCATCTACGGCTATATCGCCCTTGCCTGTCTCTACGGGCACGACTACGCAGGCGCCGTCGATGCCTATGCGAATATCGATCTTCTCGACCAGCGGCAGAAGGTGAATTACATGAAGGCCAATTATCTTCGTGCCCACCAGCTGATCGGGGGAGGCGGATGGAGGGATGCAGTTCCCCTTCTCAAGGCTGCGTCCTACTATTCCGACAAGCGTGATCCTTTCAACCAACTGTCCCGATACTGGCTCGGAGAATCCTATTTCCGTTCCGGGCAGTACGACCAGGCGGAGGAGGTATTCACATCGCTGTACAACATCTCGGCCCTTGATGGCAAGCCTGAAGGAGCAATGATTCCTTACGACATCGCCTACTGCCGTTTCAAGAAGGAAGACTACGAGGGAGCCGCCAAGTGGTTTGACCAATATCTCACTTCTTCAAGGCCGGTCAAGGGTGAAGACGCGGCGTCCAGGAGGGCGGACTGCGATTTCCTCAGGAAGGACTACGCCTCCGCAATCAAAGGCTATGAGGCTGCCATCGCCCGTTTCCCTTACAAGGACAATCTTTACCCTTACCTCCAGGCCGGAATCGCGTATGGCCTTGCCGGTGACAAGAAGGGCAAGGTAAAGGTCCTTTCTTCCGTTGCCGAAGCTGATCCTTCGGCTGATTTCTACCCCGAGGCAATGTACGAACTCGGCAGGGCCTATGTTGCAGTCTCGGACAACGAGTCTGCCATCAACACCTTCCGCAGGCTCGGGACTTCCACCAGGGACAACACCATCATTGCCCGTTCGCTCATCGAACTCGGCATGATTTCCAGGAACATGTCCGATTACGAAGGAGCACTTGACTCCTACAAGAAGGTAATCGAGCTGATGCCTGACACTGAATATGCTTCCGACGCCCTCAATGCAATCGAATCCATCTACCAGTCCGAAGGCAGGGGCAACGAGTTCCTGGACTATGCCGACAGGATCGGAGCCACCAGGGACAAGACGGATGAAGAGAAGGAGCAGATGTACTTCAATGCTGCCGAGCAGGTCTTCATGACAGAAAACTATTCCAAGGCAATTTCTTCGCTCAAGTCCTATATCGAGAAGTATCCGCAGGGGACAAAGGTGGCGCAGGCCGAGTACTATCTTGCTGAGTGCCATCGCAATCTCGAACAGAAGGAGACAGCTTGCGACTGGTACCGGAGGTCGCTTGAAACAGAGCCGTCAGGAGTCTGCTCAGAAAGTGCCACCCTTCAGCTTGCAAGGCTGTCCTACCAGTTGGAACACTTCAAGGAGGCATATTCATGCTACAAGTCCCTCCTCTCGCTTGCACGTCTGGATGCCAACATCCACACTGCGCGGGTCGGGATGATGCAGTCCGCTTTCAAGGGGTCTGACTATCCTGAAGCCATTTCCTGTGCGGCAGCGCTCAAGGCTGACAAAGCCAGCACTGAGGCACAGAAGCGACAGGCCGACTATGTCTGCGCCAAGTCCTACCTCTCTCTCGGCGAGAGGGACAAGGCTTACGGACTGTTCAGGTCTCTCTCTTCCGATCCGTCATCATCCGAAGGAGCCGAGGCGACCTACATGCTCATCCAGGATGCTTACGACCAGGGCAACTACGACGATGTACAGTCCCGTGTCCACAAATTCTCTGCGGCTGCCCCGAACCAGTCCTACTGGCTTGCAAAGGCATTCATAGTACTTGGCGATTCTTTTGCCGAGCAGGAGAACTTCGCCCAGGCCAAGGCAACCTTCGAGAGCATAAGGGACGGATACACCCCTCAGGGCAAGTCCGACGAGATTCAGGACAATGTGAACATGAGACTGGAGAAACTTAAGACTTTGATGAAATGATGAAGAAGACAGCATATTCATTGGCAACGGCCTTGGCCTTTGTCTGCGTTTCCGCACAGGGACAGAACTTCAATCCTACAGTCGAGGTGACGAATACCTACCAGAGCACCTCAGCCGATGCGGGCAAGCCTGTTTCGGTGATGACTGTCCCGGATTCACTCATGCGTTTTGACCTGGATTTCGATTACCAGGTCTTCGAGAAGAAGTATGACGGTTCGTACAGCTTCAAGCCGTACATGCTGAACATGACGCCGGAGAAGAATGCCTACAGGGGGCGGCGCCTCTACCTGAAGGCCGGGGCGGGATATTCACTGCACCCGGTTATCGACCTGGTTTTCGCTCCGGCTTCAAAGGGTCCTCTGGATTTGAGCTTCCATGTCTCGCACAAGTCCTATTTCGGCAACTACGCCGGCCTGGAAACCTTCGATGAGGAAGGGGTTACCAACCTCCGTTCCGGAGACGATGTCTGGAAAGGTTACGATGCCCTGACGAAGGCCGGATTCAACGGACACTGCAACTGGGATTCTGCGACGCTCACCTTCGGGGCCGGGTACTGGGGACTCCTGACCCGCGACACTGTCAGCCGCAGAAGTTACAATGCCCTTGACTTCAATGCAAGGATAGTCTCCAACAGGACTGACGAGAAGTTCTTTTTCTATGATTTCTCCCTGAGGGGCCGTTATGGGCAGGATTCCGACAGATGGACTCACCCGTTCATGTTCATGGACAGGGACAATGTTTCCGCTGCATCTGAACCTCAGCGCAACAGCCTCTCTGAAGGAATTGTCGCTCTTGAAGGGACATTCGGACCTGTCCTCAACTATTTCAACCGTGTGGTTGCCGACCTTGATGTCATCTCCGCTTCTTATGGAGGCACTTTCCACAACACCTCATCCCTTGTCGCCCTCACTCCCAAGTATGAGCTGGAGACTGGCCGCTGGAAGTTCAGCCTGGGACTCAGGCTTGAGGCGCTGATGCATTCTGAATCCGCTGAAGACGGTCAGGAAGTCGGGATGAACACCGCCAAGGGAAAGATTGTCTATCCGGCAGTGGACATCTCCTTTGCCGCCGGGAAAAGCGTGTCCATTTCCGCTTCTGCAAAAGGCGGTTCGGTCCTGAATTCATATTCATCCTTGATTGAGGACAATCACCACATCACTTTCACACAGCCTTTCTGCGCCCTCTCTTCCTCCCAGATAGGTGCGATGCCTTTCATGGACAATTCAGTGGAGGTCGTGAACGGCAGGATCGGTGTCCGGGGCAATCTCTGGAAGAAACTGCAGTTCGACATAGGCGGCGGTTTCTCGATGATTGAGAACGGACTGCTGGAGAGCGGTGTCTATGTCGGCGGAATATTCTTTCCGTCAATTACCTATCAGGACTACAACACTTTCTTCGCCGATGCCCTGTTTGCCCTCGACGCGGGGAAGGTGCGCCTCGATGCCGGATTGCATTACAGGAATATGGTCCGCCCCCTCGGGGATGAATCCGCCATGGGCCTGGGCATTCCCGAACTGACTGCGGACAGCAGGATAGTGGTTGACATCAATCCGCGTGTCTATGCCGGCCTGACCATTTCCGGCTGTACTGCGAGGGAGGGTAACCTGCTTTCGGTCATGACAGGGCAGGATGAACTTGTCCGCAAGACCCGCATACCGGGCTATCTCGACGTTGGTGTTCTTGCCGGCTATCAGATCAACCGTCGCCTGGGGGTCTGGGCACAGGGAGGAAACCTTCTTTGTGAAACCATCCAGCGCAATGTGGGCTATGCTGAAAAAGGGCCTTGGGGTACGGTAGGAATCACACTGAATTTGTAGTTTTTTTCGTATATTTGTCTGTTTTTGGAAAACGTACGATCAACGGAAATCACTTAAAGGAAAAATATGATAGAGAACGAAGATATCAAGAAAGCGGAAGAACAGTATTCGGCCAGCAGCATCCAGGTCCTCGAGGGCTTGGAGGCAGTCAGGAAGAGACCTTCAATGTACATCGGAGATGTAGGTGAAAGAGGTCTCCATCACCTTGTGTATGAGGTTGTCGACAACGGTATCGATGAGGCTATGGCAGGATTCTGCACATCCATCTCCGTCACTATACTCAAGGACAACTCCATCCGGGTAAGCGACAACGGCCGAGGCATACCGACAGGAATGCACCCGAAGGAGCACCGCTCGGCTCTCGAGGTCGTGATGACCGTGCTCCATGCCGGCGGAAAGTTCAACAAGGATTCCTACAAGGTCTCCGGAGGTCTTCACGGTGTCGGTGTCTCCTGCGTCAATGCCCTTTCCGATTCCCTGGTGGCAGAGGTTCATCGTGAGGGTCATGTCTTCGTACAGAGATATTCGAAAGGAAAGCCTCTTGGACCGGTGGAGACAGTTGGCGACTGCGAAGATACCGGAACAATCATCACATTCCATCCGGATGCTGATATCTTTACCCAGACAATCGTGTACAAGTATGATACTCTTGCGCACAGGATGAGGGAACTTGCCTACCTCAACAAGGGTATTGAAATCACGCTCACTGATGAGCGGGAACTTGTCGATGTCTTCGAGGTGGACGAGAACGGAGATTCGAAGGCAACGGGAGCCCAGCAGTTCCGCCAGGATGTCTTCTTCTCGAAGGAAGGTCTCAAGGAATTCATCGACTATCTTGATGCCGGTGCCACCCAGCTCATCCCGGAGGCCATCTGCGTCCAGAATGACAAGGTCATTCCGATTGACATCGCGCTGTCCTACAACAACGGTTTCTCCGAGAAAATCTATTCCTACGTCAACAACATCAACACAATAGAAGGCGGAACCCATCTCCAGGGTTTCAAGATGGGCCTTTCACGCTCGCTCAAGAAATACGCCGAGGAGAACAACCTTCTTGCAAAGTTCAAGGGGGACCTCGCTCCGGAGGATTTCCGTGAGGGATTGACAGCAGTCGTCTCCGTCAAGGTCGCCGAGCCTCAGTTCGAGGGACAGACAAAGACCAAACTGGGTAATCCGGAAGCCACCTCTGCCGTGTCACAGGCTACTTCCGCCGCGATGGACCAGTATCTTGAGGAACATCCGAAGGAGGGCAAGCTGCTGGTGGAGAAGATTCTTCTTGCCGCCAATGCCCGTAATGCGGCGCGCAAGGCCCGTGAGATGGTCCAGAGGAAGACTGCGATGACCGGTGCCGGAATGCCTGGCAAACTTGCCGACTGCTCCGAAAGAGATCCAGAGAAGTGCGAGCTCTTCCTTGTCGAGGGAGACTCCGCAGGCGGTACCGCAAAGCAGGGCAGGGACAGACGTATCCAGGCTATCCTTCCTCTCCGCGGAAAGATTCTCAATGTCGAGAAGGCAGCTGTTGACCGCGCCTTTGACAGCGAGGAAATCAGGAACATCTACACTGCCCTTGGAGTAAGTGTTGCCCAGGAGGGTGAGGATGGAGTCAAGAGAATGGACCTCAGTAAGTTGCGTTACCACAAGGTAATCATCATGACCGATGCCGATGTGGACGGCAGCCATATTGCCTGCCTCATCCTGACATTCTTCTTCCGCTACATGTTCGATCTCATCAAGAACGGCTATGTCTATCTCGCAACCCCTCCTCTCTATCTGGTCAAGAAGGGCAAGGAGGAAGTGTACTGCTGGACTGACGAGCAGCGTTTCGAGGCTACCGCCCGTCTTGGAAAAGGTTCCGAGAAGGGATTGACCGTGCAGAGGTACAAAGGTCTCGGTGAGATGAGTGAGCATCAGCTCTGGGACACCACCATGGATCCTTCCCGCCGTAGGCTCCGGAAAATCACCATCGAGAACGCAGCTGAAGCCGAAAGGACTTTCTCCATGCTGATGGGCGATGACGTACCTCCTAGAAGGCGTTTCATCGAGGAGAATGCCCACTATGCCAACATCGATGCATAAGCAACATTACAGAAAGAATTTAATACCCAATACAAATGCTTGACATTTTTGACAGAATCGAGAGGGACTCAGGGGGTCCTATCGGACAGTACTACGATCAGGCTTTCGGTTACTACATGTATCCGAAACTCGAGGGAGAACTCGGCCCTCACATGGTTTTCAACGGGAAAGAGGTCCTGAACTGGAGTCTCAACAACTACCTCGGGCTTGCCAACCATCCTGAGGTCCGCAAGGCAGATGCCGAAGGCGCAGCCAAATGGGGTCTTGCCTACCCGATGGGAAGCCGTATGCTCTCCGGCCACACTGCTCTCCACGAGAAACTCGAGAAGATGTTCGCCGACTTCGAAAAGAAGGAGGATGCTTTCCTCTTCAATTTCGGTTACCAGGGAATTGTCTCGGCAATAGACTGTCTTACCGCCCGTCACGATGTCATCGTCTATGATGCAGAGGCTCATGCCTGTCTTCTGGACGGTATCCGCCTGCACATCGGCAGCAAATACAAATACCGCCACAACAACATTCAGGATTGCGAGAAGGTGCTCGCAAGGGCTTGCAAGGAGGCCGAGGAAAGCGGTGGCGGAGTTCTCCTCATCACCGAAGGTGTCTTCGGAATGACCGGTGCGATGGGAATCCTCGACAAGATTGTCGAACTCAAGAAGAAGTACAGCTTCCGCATATTCATTGATGATGCCCACGGATTCGGACTCCTCGGCGAACATGGCCGCGGTACATCCGAAGAACTGCACTGCATGGACGGAATTGACCTTTACATCGGTGCTTTTGCGAAGTCCATGGCTTCTATCGGCGGTTTCATCGCCGGACCGCGCAAGATTATCAATTACCTGCGTCTGAACATGCGTTCTCAGATGTATGCCAAGTCCCAGCCGATGCCGCTGGTGTACGGCAACATCAAGCGTCTCGAAATCATCATGTCACCTGAGGGAGATGCTCTCCGCAAGAAGTGCTGGCAGATTACCCATGCCCTTCAGGAGGGTTTCGTCAAACTCGGATTCGACATCGGCGAGGCACAGGCTTGCGTAATTCCTATCCATATCGACGGCGGCGGCGTTGCCCAGGCAACAAAGATTGCAATGGACCTCAGGGAGAACTACCGTATCTTCTGCTCGATGGTCATTTATCCTGTCATTCCGAAGGGCATGGTGATTTTCCGGATTGTCTGCACCGCTTCCCACACCATGGAAGATGTAGAGTACACCCTCAATGCCTTCAAGGAAATCAAGCAGAAACTCGACGCCGGTCTTTACGACGGCGATGACGTGGCTGCCAAGACAATTATGTAAATCAATGATTAATAGTGACTTATATGCGTCTTGACTGTTTTGTCGACAAGGTCATCATCATAACAGGAGCCAGCTCGGGAATCGGGTTGGCTTCTGCCCGTCTCTTCGGCTCCCTCGGAGCCAGGGTCGTGATGGCTGCAAGGTCCTATGACAAGCTGCTTGAACTCGCTCCGAGTGTCAGTCCGGATCCCGGCAAAGTTCTCTGCGTCAAGACCGACGTGTCCGTCGAGTCCGACTGCAAGGAACTGATTGAGCGTACCGTGGCTGAATTCGGCAGGATCGACATCCTTGTCAACAATGCCGGAATCTCGATGAGGGCCATGTTCAAGGACCTGGACCTCAAGGTGATCCACAAACTGATGGATGTGAATTTCTGGGGAACTGTCAATTGCACCAAGTATGCCCTCCCGTATCTGCTCCAGACAAAGGGCTCGCTGGTCGGAGTGATTTCGATTGCCGGTTATTCGGCACTTCCTGCCAGGGCAGGATATTCATCATCCAAGTATGCTGTCAGGGGGTTCCTCGACACCATCCGCATCGAGCATCTCAAGGATGGTCTCAATGTGCTGGTCTTTGCTCCGGGATACACCGATTCCAATGTCCGCAAGGCAGCTCTCACGGCTGACGGCTCCCCTCAGGGCGAGACTCCCCTGAATGAGGAGAAACTTATGAGTTCCGAGGAGTGCGCCATGCATCTGGCAAAGGCTCTTGCGAAGAGGAAGTCCCAGAAGATCCTGACAGGTATAGGCAAGCTTACGGTAGTCGCCCACAACCTCTTCCCGAGGTTGACCGACCGGTTTACATATTCCTACATCGCCCGGGAAGCAGGCAGCCCGTTCAAATAGAATAAGCAATGAAATTCCCGAAGGTCTCCGTTCCGTACAAATTAATCGTTCCGCTTCTGGCGCTCTTCCTGGTCCTGTCCCTTTCTTTTCCGAGACAGGCAAAGTTCGCGTACGACTACAAGAAGGGATCGACCTGGAACCACGAGACCCTTATTGCCCAATTTGATTTCCCGATTCTCAAGACCCAGGAACAACTTCAGCAGGACAAGAGCCGGAACAATGCTCCCCTCATCCCGTACTACAGGACCCGTCAGGATGTGGTGGACAACGGGATGAAGGCTCTCTGTACAGTAACTCTCGGTTCGGCTTCATACCTGCGTCCTTCCATAATCTCTTCAATGGATGCCATCTGGACCAACGGTGTGGTTACCGATGAAGGTGTGCGTACCGACAGGAGGTCAGAATCCGAGGGGAATGAGGTGATGTACATCCAAAGGGACAAGAGGGTCACCAAAAAGCCTGTGAAGGAGGTCTATCTTGAGTCTGAAGCCAAGGCGCGCCTCCTCTCCGATGTCCAATCTAAGGCTCCTGCATTGAATGTTGATTCGGTTTTCCGCTCCGCGGGCGTCTATGACATTGTGGTCGCGAATCTTGAATATGATGCCAGGACGACCGAACTGGTCAACCAGGAGAACACTTCCAGAATATCCAAGACCCAGGGCTTTGTCAGTGCAGGTCAGCTGATTGTGTCCGAAGGGGAACTCGTTACAGCCGAGATCGAGCAGATGCTCGATTCCTACAAGGCAGAGTTTGAGGACAATCTCGGAAGCGGGCGTCCAAAGTTCGTCTTCTGGGTGGGCAATGCCCTGCTCGCCTTCATGATGGTATTCCTCTTTTTCATTGTTATCTATTTCCTCAATCCGGCCTTGTTCACCCAACTGAACAAGTTCTATTATCTCCAGTTCATATTCCTCTTCACTGTCCTGATGACTCTTGCAGTGAACAAATATGCACCGAGGTTCCTCTACATGGCGCCTTTCGCACTGGCCGCCCTGTATCTTGAGGCTTTCTTCAGGAACAAGATGATAATGCCTTTCTGCTGTGTGGCCTTCATGCCTTTGCTGATATTCGC
>JBJFDD010000047.1:0-3105 GCA_051889815.1 Candidatus Cryptobacteroides sp.
CATTCCGAGTCCCGATGTAGGAGGCATTCCGTACTCGAGTGCGCGTACGAAGTCATAGTCGATGAACATTGCCTCGTCGTCACCCTTGCTCTTGAGGGCAGCCTGCTCCTCGAAGCGCTCAAGCTGGTCGATAGGGTCGTTCAGCTCAGAATATGCATTTGCGAGCTCCTTGCCGCATACGAAGAGCTCGAAACGCTCTGTCAGCGAAGGATCCTCGCGATGTCTCTTGGTCAGAGGCGACATTTCGACAGGGTAGTCGGTGATGAAGGTAGGCTGGATGAGCTTGTCCTCGCAATATTCGCCGAAGATTGCATCGATGAGCTTGCCCTTGCCGAATGAAGGGTCAGTTTCCACATGGAGCCTCTTGCAGGTTTCGCGGAGCTGGTCTTCGTCCATGCCTTTCACGTCCACTCCAGCATATTCCTTGATGGCCTCAAGTATAGGCAGACGGCGGAAAGTGCCTCCGAAGTCAACCTCGTGCTCGCCGATTTTCACGATTGTGGTGCCGTTGACCTTGAGAGCAATCTTCTGGAGCATTTTCTCCACGAACTCCATCATCCAGATATAATCTTTGTATGCAACATAGATTTCCATGCAGGTGAATTCCGGATTGTGGGTCTTGTCCATGCCCTCGTTGCGGAAGTCCTTGGCGAACTCATAGACTCCGTGGTAACCGCCCACGATGAGTCTCTTGAGGTAGAGCTCGTTTGCAATCCTCAGGTAAAGAGGAATGTCGAGGGCATTGTGGTGGGTGATGAACGGCCTTGCTGCAGCTCCTCCCGGGATGCTTTGCAGAATCGGAGTTTCAACCTCAAGGCAGCCTGCCTCGTTGAAATACTCGCGCATTGTTGCGATAATCTGGCTCCTCTTGATGAAAGTCTCTCTTACTGAAGGGTTTACGATAAGGTCAACATATCTCTGTCTGTATTTGAGCTCAGGATCCGAGAAAGCATCGAACACTTTTCCGTCAGCCTCTTTCACAATCGGAAGCACGCGGAGAGACTTGCTCAGAAGGGTGAGCTCCTTGGCGTGGATTGAAAGCTGGCCAGTCTTTGTGATGAAGGCAAATCCCTTGATTCCGATGATGTCACCGATGTCCAGCAACTTTTTCCATACTGTATTGTACATGGTCTTGTCCTCGCCCGGGCAGATTTCGTCACGGTTGATATAGACCTGGATACGTCCTTTCTCATCCTGGATTTCACCGAATGATGCAGCACCCATAATCCTTCTGGACATTATGCGGCCGGCGATTACAACGTCCTGGAAATTAGCTTTTTCCGGGTCATAACCCTCTTTGATTTCGCTGGTTGAAGTGTTTACCGGAAAAAGTGGAGCCGGATATGGTTCTATGCCGAGTTCCCTAAGCTTTGCAAGAGATTCCCTTCGGATCTGTTCCTGTTCGTTGAGGTCGTTTATGCTCATAACTACTTGATTTTATTATGTTTATATTCTTATGTCCATTTTCATGTCCATGTTTACATGGAACTTGCAAAGATAAAAATAATTTTTGAAATATTGGCCCCTGAGGGCCGTAGTTGGAAGATATTTGGATTTGGATTTTTCTTTGTCAAAGTTTATTAGTACATTTGCAGGATATGTCTATGGAAAAGAAATGGATATTGAAAGAAGGTGCTGACCAGGAAGTGGTTCGTCAGCTTGCCTCTGAACTCGGGGTGGATCCGGTCCTTGCGGAACTCCTCGTGCAGAGGGGCGTGCGTACTTTTGCCCAGGCCCGTTCCTTCTTCCGCCCCGATCTGGGTGACCTTTACGACCCGTTCCTGATGAAGGATATGGACAAGGCTGTGGAACGTCTTCACAAGGCGGTGACAAGCGGGGAAAAGATTCTTGTCTATGGGGATTATGACGTGGACGGCACTACGGCCGTTTCGCTCGTCTATTCTTTCCTTCAGCGCCTTACCGATGCGGTGGATTTCTATATCCCCGAAAGATATGACGAGGGCTATGGAGTGTCCTACAAGGGCATTGACTGGGCTGCGGAGAACTCATTCACCCTCATAATAACCCTGGACTGCGGCATAAAGGCAAATGAAAAAGTCGATTATGCCACATCAAAGGGCATAGACATGATAATATGCGACCACCATCTTCCGGAGAACGAACTCCCGGCGGCGATGGCGGTACTCGACCCGAAGAGGGAGGACTGTACCTATCCTTTCGATGACCTTTCCGGCTGCGGAGTGGGTTTCAAGTTGGTACAGGCCTATTCACAGAGGTACGACATTCCTTTCGAGTCGCTGATTCCGCTTCTGGACCTGCTGGTCGTCAGCATTGCTTCCGACCTTGTAAGCGTCACGGATGAAAACAGGATACTGGCCCATTACGGACTCAAGCAGCTCAACGGTTCCCCACGCGAGGGCCTGCTTGCAATGATTCAGCTTTCCGGGCTGGAGCCCACCCATATCAGCATTGACGACATCGTCTTCAAGATCGGACCAAGGATCAATGCCGCAGGAAGGATGGAGTCAGGAAGGATTGCCGTGGAACTTCTGACGGCTGAGGATGCCGCCACGGCCCTCAGGATAGGAAACGAAATCAACGAACATAACAACGAGCGCAAGAACATCGACCGCAGGATTACCCAGGAGGCCCTGGAGATGGTCCGCAGCGGCTCGTGCTTGTCAAGCGGAAACGCAACGATAGTATATAATCCCCAATGGCACAAGGGCGTGGTCGGCATCGTGGCCTCCCGCCTTGTCGAAGCTTTCTACAAGCCGACGATCGTCTTCACCCAGTCCCAGGGAGGGCTGGTGACAGGCTCGGCAAGGAGCGTCCATGGCTTCGATTTGTATGACGCAATCGAAAGCTGCTCCGACCTGCTTGAGAATTTCGGCGGCCATCTCTATGCTGCAGGACTGACCTTGAAGGAGGAAAATCTTCCCCAGTTCTGCCAGAGAATCGAGAAATTCATTTCAGGAAGAATTGTCCCGCAGATGAAAACGCCGGTGGTTGACATTGATGCAAGGCTGAATTTTGCCCAGATCACTCCAAAATTCCTGAGGATTCTCAAGCAGTTCCAGCCATTCGGTCCAGGAAATGCTGCACCTGTTTTCCTTACGGAGAACGTCTATGACAACGGAAACG
>JBJFDD010000048.1:0-11529 GCA_051889815.1 Candidatus Cryptobacteroides sp.
GGAAGACACCGGGTGGTTTGCGACTGAATCTTCCCTGGAACTTTCGACAGGAGTAATGACTGCGACCTCTACTTCCAAGAGCGCGACCTTGACCCTGAGTGATGTCACGGTCTCTACCGGTTCGTCCCTCGTCGTCTGGTTCTCAGTCCTTCCTACAGCCGCACTCGACGGCAAACCGATGGCCGTAAAGGCATATTCAGAAAGCGAAACGTTCATCGGTACAATCAGCGCAATGACTGCCTTCGAGGCAGGCAAGGCGTACTCCTTCGATGCAGCGATGTCCGCTTTCCATGAATATGTTGACCTGGGTCTCCCGCAAAAGTGGGCGACCTGCAACGTCGGTGCCTCATCTCCTCTTGAAGTCGGTGGCTATTATGCCTGGGCCGAGATTGAAACCAAGGACAGCTACACCAACAGCAACTACAAATACGGGACGTTCCCGATCAAGAAGTACAATTCCAATGGGGATTTCGGAACAGTGGACAATCTCATGGAACTTGAGGCTATGGATGATGTGGCTACGGTAAAATGGGGCCCGGAGTGGCACGTCCCGACCAAGAGTGATTGGGAAGATCTTTTCTACGGTTGCACCTGGGAATGGACAACGATTGACGGGGTAAACGGATGCAAGGTTACCGGGAAAGGAGACTATTCTGAAAACTGGATTTTCCTTCCTGCCGGCGGATATTTTGATCTGTCCAACCAACCGAATGTGGGTGCCAGCTGCAACTACTGGTCTGCCAGTCTTCACTCGGCCAGCGATCCGATTCCTGCAGATTATTTGCTCGTCACTCCGGAAGAGAGGATGTTTGCCTATGCCCAACGCAGGACCGGACGCAACATCCGTCCTGTAAAGAAATAGGCTCCGATGTGATATTCAAATTGTTATCATCTTATGAAGAAGCAATACCGACTCTCCCAGTTCGACCTGTTCACTCTGGGAATGACCATCAAGGGCGCGTGGGTATATTCACAGGCCCCTGACTTTGAAAAGATGAAGGAAGCTCTAGGAGTCATCGCGCAGACCTATCCATTCCTCAACGGGCGCTTACGCCCGGAGGGAAAAGTCCTTGAATGGGATGACGATTGCAGCGACAACCTGCCATTCACCCGTGCCGACCTTTCAGGATATTCCGTTGCGGACGTGATTGCAAAGGGCGACGAGGTCTGGTCGCTGGCCACGCCCTACAGCATCAAGGCCTTCAAGGAAGGCGCGGCAGGGCCGTTCAGCGCTGTTCTTGCTGACTTGAAGGACGGGGCGGTCCTTTTCGTCCAGTGTGCCCATGCCGTGATGGACGGGAATGCATTCTACGGGCTGCTGGGAGACTGGGCGGCAGCCACAAGGGGACAGGAATTCAGCTCGCGCTCCTTCGCCGGCTCTTCTCTGCCGCAGCCTGAAGATCTGACCAAAGAGGAGACCTTGAAGGCGGTTCAGGAAAAAGGCTGGATCAGGATTTCACCCTGGAAGATGCTGAAGATGATTCTTGGGATGGCGCTTCACGGGTCATCGAAGAAGACTTTCCGACTGGAAGTCACCCAGGACGAGATTGCCAGCCTGAAAAAGGCCTCCGGTGCTGGTACAAACGCGGTTCTCTGCGCTCTGGCAGTGAAGCATCTGGCTGCCCGCATGAAAGCTAAAGACAGTTACACCCTGCTGCTTGTGGCTGACCTTCGCGGAAGGCTGGAAGGCGTAGGGGTGGATTTCTTCGGGAATATGTCGCAACCTGTCGTGGCCGGAAGGAACATCAGCACTGCCTGCTCGGCTGGAGAACTGGCTGGGGTAATCGCCGAAGGGGCCCGCAGTTCCCTGGAGCCGTCAAAGGTCTCCGACAATGTCAGGCTGTACATCAGCGCGTCGCATTATGGTCTTCCGTACTTTTTCTTCGATGCCTCCGACATGAATTCTTCCAACCCCGGCACCCTGTACGTCAACAACCAGCTGAAGTTCCGTGCCTGCGAACTGGATTGGGGCTGCGGTTTGCCGCAGTACGCCTTCCCGAACGACCTCTCCGACATGATAAAGTTCTGGCAACCGGTCCAGGGAGGTCCGGTCCAGATCATCTTCGGCGGAGCCGCCGCTTCGATTGCAGCCGGGAAGGCCCTCCGTTAGTTGTAGATGTCGTTGAGAATAGCGGCAAGCCTGAGACCGCCCTTGAGCAGCTGGTTCTCGATTACAGGCGCCCAGCGTGCGACCTCGTCGTAGGACAGTTTTGAGCCGACCGGGGTCTGCTCATAGATTTGTGTGGCAAGCTGATAGGTCTCCCTGCCCCAGTCTTCGGGAGTTCCGCTGACGATTTCTGAATATTCAGGCTTGCCTCCAGTGTCGATTTCTTCGGCCCACTCGCTGAAGGTCCACTTGTGCGCGCTTTCGAGGATGTCACTGTCCCATATTCCGTGAAGGTTCTTGCCGTTGCCGAAGAACTGGACCTGCCAGCGGTTGCCGCCGCGGTCGGATTTGTGCCCCATGTGCATCGGACAGTGGAGGTCTCCGACAAGATGGACCAGCATCTTGAGGGCAAGGGCTTCCGATTCTTTGTCAAGAGTGCCGCTCTTCAGGGCGGCTATCTGCGCTTGGATGGCTGTCAGGACGTCTCCCTCCGGATTCGGGACTGCATTCTCGTAGGTTTCGTCGGCATCGATGTTCTTGTAGTGCCAGGTCTTGGTGTAGGCGAATCTTTCTGAGTGGCTCGCATTGTCCAGCCAGTTCGACCAATAGACTATTGATTGCCCGTCGAGGACTCTGTCGATTTTCCTGCGGACCTTCTTCTTCAGATGCGCTCTTGCGACTGCGCAGGTAACATCGTGACCTTTCTGACCCCAGGCAAAGACATCCTGAGGGCAAAGCATAATCCCCGTTGCAAGGATTGCTGCCGCCATTGTTGCTTTCGTCAGTTTCATTTCGGTTGTTCTTGCTGTTGAATAATAGCATAAATGTAGTATTTTTGTCTTTCAAAGACAAATTTGACAACGGGGTTAGGCTATGGACAGAGAAAAGGAAATAGTAAAGGTGACGGTTTGGGGAGCGGTTGCGAATGTCGCTCTTGCCTTCGCCAAACTGATAGCGGGAATAGTCGGAAAGAGCGCCGCGATGACAGCTGATGCCATCCATTCGTTTTCCGACCTCATCAGCGACGTCATAGTGCTCGCTATGGTGAAGGTGGCCTCCAGGGAAAAGGACAAGGACCACGACTACGGCCATGGCAAATACGAGACGATGGCGACGGTCGCCGTCGCCCTTCTGCTCTTGGTCGTCGGCGGGAAGATGCTTGCGGACGGGGTCTTGAAGATCGTGGACTTTTTCCACGGCGCCGTGGCCGCTGTTCCTGGAATGATAGCATTCTGGGCGGCTGTCGTGTCCATCGCTGTCAAGGAAATCCTCTACCAGTGGACGGTACGGGTCGGGAAAAAATGTGACAGCCCTGCAGTGGTGACCAATGCCTGGCATCACCGCTCCGATGCCTTTTCTTCGATAGGTTCGGCAGTAGGAATTGCCTGCGCCATCCTTTTGGGAGGCAAGTGGGTGATAATGGATTCGGTAGTCGCCTGCGCCATCAGCATATTCATAATCAGGATTGCCGTCAAGATGGCCTTGCCTGCCCTGAAGGAACTCACAGAGGCTTCCCTCCCGGAGGAGACTGAAGACGAGATTGAGGAAATCATAAGGTCCGTTGAGGGCGTGCAGGATGTCCATGCGATGAAGACAAGGAAGGCCGGCCCCGGCATCATCATCGAATCCCACATCGTGGTGGACCCTGAAATGACTGTTTTCCAGGCACATCAGATTACTGAATATGCCGAAGACCGTCTGATGGAGCGTTTCGGGCCGAAGACCCAGATCTCCCTTCATGTGGAACCTTCCGTGGAGTCCAAATAGCAAGAACCGTCCTTCTGATTTGCAGGGACGGGAAAAAAGTGGTATCTTGGACAGTAAATAGCATCAATCAACTCCAGACAATGAGACTTCTCCTGATTCTTCTGTCTTTAATCTCCATAATCAGGCCGCCCTATCTCAAGCCGGGCGACAAGGTGGCCGTAATTTCCCCGTCCTATGCCATAACGGACAGCACCGCCCTCCGCAGGGGATGCGATGTGCTCCGCAGCTGGGGCCTTGAACCGGTCCTCGGGAAGCACGTGTACCTTGACCCTGTCAAGGATTCGTGCGGGAGGTTCAGGAATGTCTATGCCGGTACCCTGGAGGAGCGTCTGGAAGATCTCAAATGGGCCTATGAGGCCGATTCGATCAAGGCTGTCATCTGCTCCCGTGGCGGCTACGGGGGCATCCAGCTCCTTCCGATGCTGCCTCTTTCGACATATTCAGAGCACCCCAAGTGGCTGGTCGGCTACAGCGACATCACCAATTTCATCGCTGCATCGACGATGGCGGGGGTGATGTCCATCCACGGCAACATGGTCGGGGCCTACGGGGACAAGAAAGGCCCTGACGAGTATTCCGAAGCGGTTCACCAGATGCTCTTCGGGATGATTCCCGGCTATCAGGTGGAGCACAATGAATATGATGTCCCGGGGCATGCCAGCGGCATCCTCATCGGGGGCAACATGATAACTTTCCAGGCTCTTCTTGGCAGCAGCTATGACACAACCGAACTGGGAGATGTCATCCTTTTCTTCGAGGAGGTCGAGGAAAGCATGCATGCCATCGACAGGATTTTCAATGCGATGGCGGTCCAGGGGAAACTGAGGAATGTCCGCGGGATCATCCTCGGGGAGATGCACAAATGCGGAGAGGAACTGATGCTGTACAAGGATGTGTACGAGGTTCTCTCGCAGTACACATCCACTCTTGGGATTCCTGTCTGCTGCGGTTTCCCTTCCGGTCACGGCAAACACAACATGCCCCTGATGATGGGTGCCCGTGTATGTCTGGACGTGACTGGGGACGGATCGGTTCTAACTTACGAAGAATGATGGAAAGGATAATCACGGCAGTCAGCGATTTCGTCTGCGGTTACCCGCTGTTCATCCTTCTGATCGGGGGCGGTCTTTTCCTGTTCGTCTATTCGGGATTTGTGCCGCTCAGGAAGTTCGGGGCCTCCATCAGGGCCCTTGGCCACGAGTCGGACGGAGAAGGGCAGATCAGTTCGCTGCAGGCACTGATGACGACCATCAGCTCGACAGTGGGCATGGGCAACATCGCCGGTGTGGCGATTGCAATCTGCATGGGAGGTCCCGGTGCCATTTTCTGGATGTGGGTGAGCGCCCTTCTGGGCATGGCAACCAAGTTTTTCGAGGGGACTCTCGCCATCATGTACCGCGGAAGGGATGAGAACGGCAATGTCAAGGGCGGTCCGATGTACATGATGACCGAAGGAATCAGCCCGAAACTCAAGCCTCTGGCGGTCTTCTTCGCCTTTTTCGGGATGATCGGATGCTTTTGCGTGATGCAGGCCAACCAGCTGACAGAGTCGATTACAACCGTAATTACCGAGCCTTTCGGCATCGAGACCACCCTGACGGTAAAACTTGTCATCGGCATTGTGATGGCCTCACTGGTGGCTGTCGTGGTTGTGGGCGGAATCGACAGGATCTCGAAACTTGCCACCAAGATTGTCCCGTTCATGGTCTCGATCTATTTCCTTCTCGTCCTTGTCGTGATTGTGCTCTATTTCGACCGTCTTCCGGGAGTCTTCTCACAGATTGTCAGTTCGGCTTTTGACTTCAGGGCCGGATTCGGGGCTGTTGCCGGCATAGCCATCATCGGGGCCCGAAGGGCGATGTATGTCAATGAGGCGGGCGTGGGTACAGCTTCCCTGATGCATGGCGCATCAAAAAACAATGACCCGGTGCGTGAGGGACTGGTCGCTATGCTGGGCCCTGCAATAGATTCGGGCCTGGTCTGCACCCTGACGGCCATCCCTATCATCATGGCAGGCAACTATGAGGTCGAAGGAGTCAAAGGACTGGCCATCGCCCTGAATTCGTACGAAGCCCTCCTTCCGGGCTGGGGCAAGTACATGCTGGTTGTCGTGGTGACGTTCTTCGCATTCTCCACCATGTTCTCATATTCAATCTACGGCATCAAATGCGCAAGCTATCTTTTCGGGGAGAAGAGGGGCCAATGGTACAAGTACCTCTACCTCGCCGTTATCCTGCTCTCCTGCGTAGCCTCCCTGAGCACTGTTGTCAGCATCATGGATTTCGCCTTCGCGATGATGGCCTTCGCCACGATGTCAACCATCCTCTACCTTTCGCCAAGGGTAATGGCGCTTCTTCGCAAAAGACAGTAACCACATAACCAAATTCACAATGAGCAAGTATATCCTTGCCCTGGACCAGGGCACAAGCAGCTCAAGGGCAATCGTTTTCGACCACGATGGGAAGGCTCTTTCCGTCTGTCAGAAGGAGTTTACCCAGCATTTCCCGCAACCGGGCATGGTAGAGCACGACCCGATGGAAATCTGGGCTACCGAATATGCTGTCATGACCGAGGCTGTCGCCTCGCTGGGGCTTGGCGGCAATGATATAGCCGCCATCGGGATAACCAATCAGAGGGAAACCACAATCGTCTGGGATGCGCAGACGGGGAAACCGGTCTGCAATGCCATAGTCTGGCAGGACAGGAGGACCTCGGACTACTGCGATTCCCTCAAGAAGGACGGCTTGAGCGACCTTGTCCGTTCCAAGACCGGACTCCTCATCGATGCCTATTTCAGCGGTACCAAGATCCGCTGGATCCTGGAGAATGTTCCCGGAGCCCGCGAGAAGGCTGACCGGGGAGAACTACGCTTCGGCACCGTGGACTCCTGGCTTGTCTGGAACCTGACAGGGGGCGCTGTACATGTCACCGACGTGACCAATGCTTCCCGCACGATGCTCTTCAACATCCATACCCTCCAGTGGGACAAGGAACTTCTGGAAATCCTGGATATTCCGGAATCCATGCTGCCGCAGGTGCGTTCCTGCTCCGAGGTCTATGGCAGTACATCCTTGTTGGGAGGACAGGTCCCGATTGCAGGAATAGCCGGAGACCAGCAGTCCGCCCTTTTCGGACAGATGTGCACTGAACCGGGCTCTGTCAAGAACACCTACGGGACCGGATGTTTCCTGCTGATGAACAGCGGACGGACTCCTATCATGTCACGAAACAACCTTCTTACGACCATCGCCTGGAAGATTGGGGACAGCGTCAACTATGCTCTTGAAGGTTCGATTTTTGTAGCCGGTTCCGTCGTACAGTGGCTCAGGGATGGGCTTGGCATCATCAGGGCCTCATCCGAGGTGAATGCCCTGGCTACAAGTGTCCCGGACAACGGAGGAGTATATTTTGTCCCGGCCCTGACCGGACTCGGAGCCCCGTACTGGGATCCTTATGCCAAGGGTACTATAGTCGGAATCACTCGGGGAACGACAGCAGGTCACATTGCAAGGGCTGCTCTTGAAGGGATTGCCTTCCAGACCATGGACATCGTCGAGGCGATGCAGAAGGATGCCTGAATCTCCCTTAAGGACCTCAAGGTTGACGGGGGAGCAACGAAGAACGACTGCATGCTCCAGTTCCAGGCCGACATCCTGGGAGTGGACGTGATCCGTCCCGAGGTTACCGAAACCACTGCAATGGGTGCAGCCTACCTAGCAGGACTTGCAGTGGGCTACTGGAGCGGAGTCGAGGAAATCAAGACCCAGTGGAAGGCCGAGAGGATTTTCACTCCTTCAGCCACAGATGAATATGTCCGTTCCGTCAAGGCCGGCTGGGCCGATGCGGTCGGAAGAACATTGACCAGAATCAACAGATAATCATGAATCCATATCTTGCTGAACTGCTGGGCACCATGGTGCTCATCCTGATGGGGGACGGAGTCTGTGCCTGCTCGTCCCTCGAGAAGTCGAAAGGGAAAGGCGCCGGATGGATTGTCATCACCATGGCCTGGGGCTTCGCCGTGATGTGCGGAGTCTTTGTGGCGGGGCCATATTCGGGAGCCCATCTCAACCCTGCCCTGTCTGTGGGCCTGGCAATAGCCGGAGCCTTTGACTGGGCCCTGGTTCCGGGCTACATCGCCGCGCAACTTGCAGGCGCTTTCATCGGAGCCCTTCTTGTCTATGTTTTCTACAAGGACCATTACGATGCCACCGAGTGTCCGGACACCAAGCTTGGTACTTTCTGTACAATGCCGGCCATCGAAGGCCACAAGGTGCGGAACCTTTTCTGCGAGTTCCTCGGTACCTGGTTCCTTGTCTTCATGATTCTAATGTTTTCAGCCAAGGGCAACGAGGGACTTGCCGGTATTGCTCCCCTGCCTGTGACCATGCTCATCATGGCCATCGGCATGTCTCTTGGCGGTGCTACCGGCTATGCCATCAATCCTGCGCGTGACCTTCCCCCGCGTCTTGTCCACTTCATCGTGCCGTTCAAGAGCGCCAAGCGGGACAGCGGATGGGACTACAGCTGGATTCCGGTGGTCGGCCCCCTTCTGGGAGCAGCCGCCGCGGCAGTTACCTATATTCTTGTGTTTTAGACATTGATTTAGTATTCTGAAGAAATGAAAAAAAGAATTCTTATTGTGCTTGCAGCCCTGGCAGCACTTCTGTGCAGCTGCGGAACCACTGCAAATGTTACTCCCCAGATGGTCGCAAGGTATGTCAATTCAATCACCACTCACGACATGGTTATTGACATCATCAGCATCCAGCCTATGAAGGGTGCCATCACCTATCCGGGCAGTGCCTGCTTCATCACCATCAAGGACGGCACTATTGACGGACGCCTTCCTTTCATCGGTGATGCCTACAACAATCTCTTCAGCGGAGAAGATGTAAGTTATGTGTTCAACAAGTGTCCTATTGAGATAAAAGAAAACTTCGCAAAAGCAGACAAGGGAAGGTACATCTATTCATTTGATGCCATGTCAGGAAAGGAGAAAGTCTCATTTGTCATAAACCTCACCAAGACCGGCCGTGCAGACCTTACGGTCAAATGCACCAGCCGCTCCCTGATGTCCTACACCGGTCAGATCCGCTGACACAGCTTATTTTACAGTGCTTATGCTGAGGTCGTAGGAGCCTTGCCCGAAAGTCCTTCCGTCAATCCTGGCCGAAATTCCGGCCGGGATTTCTACGTGTAGGTCAGCCTTGAGTGCTCCGCTCCTTTTCCAGGCAACGCAGATGGTTCCGTAAGGGGTCTCCTGGCTGACCCTGACCCATTCGAGCCCTTCGGGAAACTGGGGCTCAATCCTGACGTGGCGGTAGGCTGCGTCCTCCTGGATGATTCCTCCGAGAGCCTGGTAGAACCAGCTTCCAATGCCGTTGAAGCAGTTGTGCAGGTAGCTTCTCGGGGCATCCCAGTCCTCCCAGGTGGCGGTTGCACCGTTGTCAATCATGTACAGGTAGCCCGGATAGCTGCGCTTCTTGAGCATACCGTAGACGAAATCGGCTTCCTTCTCGCGGGCCGCCCATTCTGCCAGGACCGGAACTCCTACCAGGCCTACTCCGAGATGGCCTCCGTTGATGTTTTCAGTGCGTTCGAAGAGTTTGGCCTTGACTTGGTCAACCATCTCAGCAGGGACTGCTCCGACAAGCATTGGATAAATCATGTCGAGCTGGGAACCGGTGCCGTAGATGCACTCCTGCGAATGGAAGAAGGTCTTGTGGATGAGTTCGTTTGTCCTGTCCCTGCGGGCTGTGAACTCTTTCCGGTCTGCTTCCCTGCCAAGTAGGGCCGCAATCTGGACCAGTTCGTTGTAGGTCTGGCTGAGGGCGCAGTTGTTGACCAGGTCCACGCTCTCCTCCAGGGTGACGTCAGTTCCCCTCGGTGCAAGCCAGTCACCCAGGTACCAGGCTCTCCTCTCGTCGTCAGGCCATTTCCTGAGCAGCCCGTCAACTGAATATTCATCCACATACCCGATCCACTTCTTCATACTGTCATAGCATCTCTCCAGCAGGCGGGTGTCTCCGGAGGCCATATAGACCCTCCATGGAGCCTGGACGATGAATGTGCACCAGTATGGTCCGCCTCCTGCCCTGATCGGAGAAGGTGCGGTGTGGCGCAGGTGACCGTCTTCCCCCATGGTGTCCATCCAGGCATTGAGCCAGTTAATGTAGATGCTGCTGACATCGAAGATTGTCTGGAGGGACAGGCAGGAGGCATTGCCGTCCCCGCCGTAGCCGAGCCTCTCGATGTGGGCACAGTCAACCATGTAGCCGCTGAAGACAAGGTTGTCCATGGTGTAGGCAATCATGTCGTGGATCCGGTCCAGGTCAGCGTCCGAACTGTGGAACGAAGCGCCTCTTGTGCCGCAGTTCCCGAACCTGTGTGCGAGTATGGCATCCGCTGATGGTCTCAGCCGTGCTCCCTCGATGATGATGTACCTGAAGACATGATGGTTGAACTTGCTCCTGAACACATCCTTGCCGGCCTTTCCGCAACAGACCATCTCATCGTGCCCCCAGTCGTGGAAATGCCCGTCGGTCTGCGGGGCGTCGGTGTAGTAGAAGCGGACGCGGTCGCCTTCGTCCTGTCCGTCGATACGGATTTCGCTCAGGGCATTCATCACCTTGCCCATGTCGACAATCCACCTTTCCTTGCCGGCAGGTTCGACGCTGACAGCCCTGACAGTTTCCCTCAATGTGTTCAGAGGACACATCTGCTGCGTTGCCAGCGGGGTGCTGACCTTGACCACATCGACGCCGACCGGTGAACATGAATCCAGGCAAGCGGCTGTCAGGCTTTCGGGAATCTTTCCGGTTTCAATCAGTTCGCCTCCGTATTGTCCCGAGTACCAGAGGGAGTTGTTGGAGTAGCCGCTCCCGACACCTTTCCAGGTTCCGTCTGTCGAAAGTATGGTTTTCCAGGAGCCATTGTCCAGGACATCAATGCAGGCGCGGACGAGGGCCCCTTCATATTCAGCATTGTAGCTTGTCTTGTTGTACCAACCCTGCCCGAGCCAGATGGCTATGTCGTTCTTACCTTTCTTCAGGAAGGGGGTGATGTCGTAGGTAACGATGAGGGAGCGCCTGTCCAGTTGGGACACTGCCGGGGCAAGGGCTGTTTCACAGACTCTCTGTCCGTTGATGTAGACTTCGTGGTAGCCGAGGGAATTGACGTACAGGAATGTCGTCTTCCCGGCGTCCCTGCATTTGAAAGATGAATAGACGATAGGGGAGCGGAGCTCTTCACCGCCGGGCGCGCCTACATATTCACCGCCCATCCTGTCATTGCCGATGATGCCGATGCTGAACCGCTGCGGCTCGCTCCAAGGCCCTCCGTTGACGGAAACTCTCCACCAGCAGAGCTGGCGGGACCGGAGTTCTTTTCCTGAATATGCCACCATCACCGATTCGTCGGAACTGACGGTGCCGGAATCCCACAGGTCGGCCTCTCCGGCGAGCAGGGCCTCAAGGGAAGATGCCGTCTGGATCCTGAAGGTTTCCTGGATCCGGGTGTTCTTCCAGCTGAAGTGCGGTGAGTTGCTGTCAATCCCCAAAGGGGAGGTCATTCCTTCGCATCTTAGATCGTAGGTGTCTGTTTGCGATGCGTTTGCCAAATTCAGGCAAAGGGCTGCAGAGAGCAGGCAGATG
>JBJFDD010000049.1:0-3094 GCA_051889815.1 Candidatus Cryptobacteroides sp.
ATCGGAGACCAGGAATGCATTCTCTACAAAGGTGAGCCTTTCATCCGGGAAAAGATGGAGAACCTGACATTCCGCATAGGTCCGAAATCATTCTACCAGACCAACAGCGCCCAGGCCCTGAAACTCTACTCGGTTGCACGGGATTTCGCGCAGCTGACAGGCGACGAGACGGTTTACGACCTCTACACCGGCACCGGAACCATCGCCCAGTTCGTCTCAGGCCAGGCCCGCAAGGTAATCGGCATTGAATATGTCCCTGAAGCGATTGAAGACGCCTGGAAGAACGCTGAAGCCAACGGCATCACCAACTGCGAGTTCTTCGCCGGTGACATGAAAGATGTGCTTTCCGCCTCCTTTATAGAAACGCACGGAAGACCGGATGTCATCATCCTTGATCCTCCGCGCGCCGGAATTCATCCCGATGTGGCCAGGGTAATCCTTGATGCAGCCCCGTCCCGCATGGTCTATGTCAGTTGCAATCCTGCTTCACAGGCAAGAGACCTTGCCATATTCAGTGAAAAGTACAGGATCACTGCCGTGCAGCCTGTCGACATGTTCCCGCACACCCAGCATGTCGAGAACGTCTGCGCCCTGGAGCTGAAACAGGACTGACAGAAAGTGCCGCACCAGGTTTCAACTACTTCCTGAACCTGAAGATTGCGACGTCGCCTTCCTCGATCGTGAAGGAGGTCTCCCCTTTCGCAAGCTTTATTGCCTTGCCCTCACGGTCGATCAGGCAGGCCTTGCGGTCAAACTCCACGTCAAGCGTGATAGGAGTGTCGAGAGAACGGCTGACAACTACAAGGTAATTCCACTTCCCTTTCTCAAGAAGCGAAACGACCGCTCCTTCCGGGCTGGTTGTCAATGACTTGACGTGAGAAGGCATCTCCTGCAGAGCAGGACATCCCGGAGGGACAGTCTCGCCGGTGTGGGCAAGGGAAACCACCTTGGAACCGACAAAGACACCGGATCTTGCGTGGATCTCATTGTTGACAGTCTGGACTTTGTAGTACTGCTCTGAACGCTGGCCGTCATAGGTGATAGGAGCATCGTGGTAGTGGAAAGGATCCTCAGGACCCGGAGTCCAGTATGTGAAATACTGCAGGCCGGATGCACCATAGGCCAGGTTGGTGTACATCTGCATCCTCAGGCTGGCCAGGGTCGGCACCGGATAATGCCAGTGAGGAACCGACATCGCAAAGGCCCAGAAAGGCAGACCGGCCTTTTCGGACTCCTCGGCGATGATCATGAGGTTCTCGTACCAGAGCTGGCGCACGCCGTCATTGGTGACAGGATAGTTGTCAAAAGAGACCATCGGAAGTTTCACCTCCTCGATGAAGCGGCGGACATATTCCCTGTAGGTGCAGCCCAAGGCGGCGCTGTCCACATAGGAAGGGAAAAGGTTGAGATAAAGAGGATGAGTGTCATCCGCATCCTTGATCCTCTGCGCCCATGCTGCAAGTTCCGGGAAAGCAGGCGGAAGCGGCTCGTCGCGAAGGAAATAGCCGTAGAGTGCCGGATGGTCCTTGATGGCGTTGACAGCGCTGTCGGTCTTTGAATACAGATCGTTGGCCATGGCCATCACCTTGATTCCAACCTCCTGTGCGACATCCAGTTCCTTCTGGAGTTCCCCCATGCCGTACATGTGGGTGAAGTTGATGTTGAACCCGCAATCCTTGAGTTCCTGGTACCTTTCGACAGTCGTTTCCGAAGAAGGAATGCTGTACCAGGACATGATCGGAATATACTCCCTCGGCACAATGTCCTCCTGGCAGCAGGAGACAAGGCATAATGATGCGGCGGCAACGGCCAGCATCGGCTTGAATAATGACTTGAACATAATAATAAAGTATGAAAAACTATTTCCTGTATCTGAATATGGCGACATCCCCCTCGCCCAGGCAGAAGGAGTTCTCCCCCTTCGGAACCTTTACGGCCCTGCCTTCGGTATCGATCATGCTGACCTTGGTGTCAAAGGCAATCTTCAGGTCAGTAGGCCTTTCAAGGGTACGGCTCACAAGGACAAGATAGTACCAGCCACCTTTCTCGAGCAAGGATACTACGGCACCGTCATCACCCGTCTCAAGCGAGGTGACATGTGCAGGCAGTTTCTCCAGCGGCTTGCAGCCCCTGAACATTCTCTTGCCCACATGGGAAAGGGAAACCACCTTAGAACCCACGAAGACAAAAGCCCTGGCTTGCAGTTCCCTGTTCATCTCCTGGACAAGATAGTAGGCTTCGGAGCGTTCCTTGTCCTGGTTGATCGGGGCCTCGTGGAAGTTCCAGACTTCGGTACCGGGATTCCAGTAGGTGAAATACTGCAGTCCCTGGGCACCGTAGGCAAGGGCGGTGTACATCTCAAGCCTCAGGCTGGCCATCGTCGGAAGAGGATAAGGGTCGTGGGCGGTAGAGAGGGCGAAAGCCCAGAACGGCAGTCCTGCAGCCTCCGACTCGTCATGGATGACCTGCATGTTGTCATACCAGTTGTCGCTGCTGATTCCTCCGAAAGTCACCGGATAGTAGTCGAAGGAGACCATCGGAAGCTTCACCTCCTGGATGAAGCGGTGGACATATTCCCTGTAGTTGCAGCCCAGGACGGCAGTGTCAACGAAATTCGGCAGGAGGTTCAGGTAGAGAGGATGCACGCCTCCGTCGGCATATTCAATCTTCCTCGCCCATTCCGCAAGGTAAGGGAATGACGGGGGTGCGGGCTCGTCACGCAGGAAATAGCCGTAGAGCGCAGGATGGTCCTTTATGAGGGCCACTACGCTGTCAGGTTTGCTTTCCAGCTCCAGGCAGGTCGCCATCACCTTCACTCCGACCTGCGAGGCAAGGTCCAGCGAGGCCTGCAGGTCCTCAAACTTGTAAATATGGGAGAAATTGATGTTGAACCCGCAATCAGCAAGTTCCTGATACCTTTCCAGAGTAGCGTCCTCGGCAGGTATCGAGTACCAGGACATGATCGGCAGTACTTCACTGTGGCTCTTGCCTTCCTGACACGAGGAAAGCGCAAGAGATGCCATCACAACGATGGTAGTTGGGAATAAAATGTTCTTCATTATGTGGTGTTCGGTTAATGGACATCCGGGGTTGC
>JBJFDD010000050.1:0-3081 GCA_051889815.1 Candidatus Cryptobacteroides sp.
TTAGTACCTTGTGTTGCAAGGTATATGAAAAATTATATATCTTTGCAATGTCAAATAATGACAGGACAAATAAAACACTATTGAATATCATGAAAAAAGTTGTAAATGCCAGTGTCGGAGGAAGGAGCTTCGCCTTCAACGAAGATGCATATTCAAGATTGGTTTCTTACTTCAACCACTTCGAGGCGAAGTTGGGAAAGGATGCTCTGGAGTCGAAGAATGAGGTGATGTCGGACCTTGAGAACCGCCTTGCGGAACTTTTCTCCCAGGCTACGGGCTCAATCGCCACGAGGGTCGTCGATCTCGCCCTTGTCAACAGGACTGTAGAGCAGCTCGGAATGCCTGACGGGTCTGCAGAGCCTTCGGATGCGGAAGAGTATTCCTCTCCGGAGCCGGAGCAGGGGGGAGGTGACGGAATATTCAAAGGCGCCGATTTCTCATATTCAGGTGCCAAAGGCGAGCAGCCGCGCCATCTGTTCCGCGACCCCGACAACAAGGCCATCGGAGGCGTTGCCGCCGGTCTTGCCGCACTGCTCAACCTGGACATCTCGATCGTAAGGGTCGTCCTTCTCCTGGCTGTCCTTCTCTGGGGCTCGGGACTTCTTGTGTACATTGTTCTCTGGATTGTCGTCCCTCTGGCGAAAACTCCTGCGGACAAGTGCGCGATGAGGGGACTCGCTCCGACAGCGGAGAACATGGCAAGATTCAGTACAACCCAGAAATAGGACAGGAACTATGGAAAACATTTCAGACAACGTCCGTTCCCAGATGAGGAAGGGGGTGCTGGAGTACTGCATCCTGAGCATCCTGGACAAGAAGGAGGCCTACGCGTCCTCGATTCTCGAGGAACTCAAGTCAGCGAATATGCTGGTAGTCGAAGGCACTCTCTACCCGCTGCTTATCCGCGAGAAGAACCAGGGTCTACTCAGCTACAGGTGGGAAGAGTCCCCACAGGGACCTCCGCGCAAGTTCTACTGCATAACCGACAAGGGCCGCGCGCAGCTTCGCGAGATGGACCTCGCCTGGCAGGAAATCGTCGAAACGATCAACACCCTCAAAAGAAAGTAATCGATTATGAAACCGGTTGAAAATGTGAGCATCGGAGGCTATGTGTTTGCCGTTGAGAACGATGCCTGCTCCATAGCTGAAAACTATCTCAAGGAATTGGAGTCCTTTTATTTGCCGAAAGAAAGCGGCGCGGAGGTAATGGAAGGCATCGAGGAGCGCATGGCAGAACTACTTATTGAAAAATGCGGCCCGCAGGGCGTTGTGGACAAGGCTGCCGTTGAATATGTCATCTCAGTCCTCGGGCGTCCTGAAGCCATCGAAGAGGACGAGGCGGATGATCCTTCCGGAGCACAGGATCCCGCATCTGCAAAGGGCGAGTCCCAGAAGCGCAAGGCACGCCCCACAGCCGGGAAGAAACTCTACAGGGACACCGCCAACTGCCGGGTCGCAGGAGTCTGCAGCGGACTCGGGGCCTTTCTGAATCTCGATCCTTTCGTCTTCAGAATACTTTTCGTGATCCTGACGATTGCCGGATGCGTGGCCGGATTCCGTGATGGCGGCATCCATCTGCTGGGATTCAACCTGACTTTCCCGTTTGTCTATGTTGTGATGTGGATCTGCATGCCTGCGGCAAAGACTGTAAGCCAGCGGGATGAGATGAGGGGCGAGAAGGGGACGGTGGATGCCATCAGCGAGAGGATCAAGTCCGGGGCACAGGAAATCGGTGATGCCGCCCGGAACATCGGGAATGACATCCAGGGAAGCAAACTCCTCAGGATCATGGGGGTTGTCATCGGTGCAGTCTTCTTCCTCGGCGGAATAATGTGTCTCGCTGTGCTTGGCGCCCTGGCGCTCAGCCATGGGGCATGGGAGACTTCCTTCCTCCAGAACATGATCTTGGAGAATATCCCGGAAACAGCTTCCTTGTTCCTGGGCAGCCTCCACAGCCTTCCGACGATGGTATCCCTCGGACTGATAGTCTGGCTGCCTTTTGTCCTTGTGACCTACTGGGGTGTGATGATGATGTTCGACCTGAAGGCTCCGAAGTGGCACCCGGGACTTGTGATTTTCACTCTCTGGCTGATTGCACTGGTTGTCTTCTGTGTCCTTACCGTGACAAACATCCCGCACGTAATCCCGTACCTATGACTTTTTCTCTCATTTTTGGGTGATAGCTAATAATAAAGTATCTTTGTGACCGCTTGTCCGCCATTCGGGCAGGCGGTTTTGTAATGTGGCTTTCACTTGCCTTCCTTTCCGCCCTGATGCTGGGCCTGTATGATTCGCTGAAGAAAGAATCCCTTGGCGGCAATGCCGTCATCCCGGTACTTTTCCTGAACACACTTTTCTGTTCCCTGATATTCCTGCCCTTCATCCTTCTGTCCAACTTCGGGACCTGTCTTGACGGCAGCATATTCAAAGTCTCTCCCGGGTGGGCCTGGGAACAGCAGAAATGGATTGTCCTCAAGAGCATGATAGTGCTGAGCTCCTGGCTGCTGGGCTACTTTGCGATGAAGCATCTTCCGCTGACGATTGTCGGGCCTGTCAATGCGACGCGGCCGGTGATGGTTCTGGTCGGAGCGATGCTTGTCTTCGGCGAGAGGCTCAATCCCTGGCAGTGGATCGGAGTCGTACTTGCGGTTGTCTCATTCGTGATGCTTGGACGGAGCAGCAGGAAGGAGGGAATCGATTTCAGGCACGATGTGTGGATCTATGCCCTTGTGGGCGCGGCTGTCCTGGGAGCTGTCAGCGGTCTGTACGACAAGTTCCTGATGAATCCGGACGGCCTTGCCCTGGACAAGATGCTGGTCCAGGGCTGGTACAACCTCTACCAGTGCTTGATGATGGGACTGATGATGCTTCTTCTCTGGTATCCGTCACGCAAGCACACCACGCCTTTCCGCTGGCGGTGGTCCATCCCGTTCATCTCCATATTCCTGTCTATCGCTGATTTTGTCTATTTCTATGCCCTCAGTCTTCCGGATGCGATGATTTCCATTGTCTCGATGGTCCGCAGGGGCAGCGTCGTAGTCAGTTTTCTCTTCGGGGCCCTTGTGTTCAAGGAGAAGAACC
>JBJFDD010000051.1:0-11466 GCA_051889815.1 Candidatus Cryptobacteroides sp.
CGGCGCATCTGTTCAGATATTCAGATGAATTCATCAAGCATTTCCTGCCGCATGTGATGGAACTGGGAAGGTCTTTCGTCGCTCCTGAATACCAGAGTTCGAAAGCCGGCACCAAATCGATATTCACGATGGACAACCTCTGGGACGGAATCGCCTCCGTTATCCTTGAACACCCCGGAATAATCTACTTTGTCGGCAAGATGACCATCTATCCCAGCTACAACCGAAACGCCAGGAATCTGATCATCCACTTCCTGAACAAGCATTTCCCTGACAAGGACGAACTTGTCCGGCCGTACAACCCAATCGGCACCACCGACGACCTCCTGCTGATGAACCTGATCCTCAAGGAGGACGACCTGAAGAAGGACTACCGCCTTCTCAAGGATGCCATCCGGAAACTGGGCACCAACATCCCTCCCCTTGTCAATTCCTACATCAACACATCCTCTTCGATGAAGATGCTCGGATCCACAATCAACGACGAACTCGGTGATGCGATTGAAACCGGCATCATGATCTGTTTCGACGAAATCTACAACGAGAAGCGCGAAAGGCACATGGAAGCCTTCATCCGGAACCGGCTGGAGAAGTTGCGCAACCGTTTCCCTCAACTGTCCAAGAATGCGGAAGAAGCCCTCAGGGACCACATCCGGAAGAGCAGGGCAAAGTCATTGAGGAAATTCCAGTACAAACGCTTGAAATCCCAACAGTCCCCCGAACTGGATTTCAGGTAGTCCTGAAAGATTCAGAGGGAGCAGAAGAACGAGACGAGAAAAGGCACGCTGAAATCAGTCAGGATGCCTGAAACCAGGGTCGCGGGCAGGAATTCCTGTCCGCAGCTTTTGAGTATGCCGGGAAGGCAGACATCCATCGAAGTCGCTCCGGCGGCAGCCACAGGCGCGAAAGGGCCTAGCCGAGATGCCATCAAGGGAGTGAAGACAAGGGTGAGGAGTTCCCTGAATATGTTGGAGAGCAGGGCAACAGCAGCCAGAGAGGTTGCGTATGTGACTCCGCAGGAGGCTTCCTTCAGGTTGGCAATCAGGACGGAGGAGAGGGAATAGTAGCCCATTCCGCTGCCGACGGCCAGGCAATCCCACAAGCCGTAACTCTTGATCAGGGTACTCGCAGCAGCGCAGAAAACCAGGGTAAATAGAATAGATAGCAGGGGTAGAAGGAGAATCGAAGGCCTTAGGCCCTTGAGGATGGCACCCAGGCCGGGTCTCATCCCTACCCCCAGGCCTACACTTGCCAAAAGGACGTAGAGCAGGACAAGGGCGGGATCGCCCGGCACTCTCTCCAGGCACACGTAAAGGCCGGCTGCCCCGGCAACAAGTCCGGCAAGAAGGGAGGCAACAGTGAGCAGGGTTCCCTTGTCAATGCCGACTTTCCTTCGGGTAGAATCCTCCAGCCCGGTCCGCGACGGCTTGCCGTACAGGAAACGGTAGAGAATCCACCCTGCGAGGACGCTTCCGGAAGTTCCGGCGAGCGCAAGAAGGAGAGCATTGAAACCGATTGAAGAGATTTCGGACAGAATCCGGGAATCCGACCCTATCCTGGCTCCTAGCAGGAAGATCAGCAGGTAGATGCTGGCCTGGGAAACAGTTTCGGCTACCTTCCCAACCTTTGCCGGGACACCGGCAAGTACAAGAAGATAGCCGATAGCTATTGAGACGGCCAATGACAGGATCAGACTAATCATAGGCCACAAAGATAGTAAAAAACTATTTCAGATAGGCGTCTGTAACAACCTTCCGGCTGCGGGCGATAAAGTCGGCAAGAGCCTTTCCCTTCAGCATCCCGTTGGAGAGCAGGGCAAGGTCAATGACCTGCTTGAGCATCTCATTGTTCCTGGAGAACTCTTCGACATCCTGGCGATGGGCGACCCGGATTGCCTCGCGGGCTTCTCTTGCTGCCTTCTTCTCTTCCTCTGTTGCAGACTCAGGAGCTTCGGCAGGAAGTTCGTCCTGAGGCTTGATGGAGGCCTTTGCAGTCTCCATGATCTTGGCAATGAGAGGATTCTGCATATTCACGGTGATGTTGTATGACTCCGGCATCTCGCCATAGAAGTTCATGCCTCCGCCGAAGGCGCTCATCTCACGGTATCTTCTCATGAACTCGCTCTGGGTGATGAGGACAGGGTCAGCAGTTTCGCCGAGGTTGTCGCCGTTGACATAGTAGTCGTTGCCGGCTGGAAGAACTGCCTTGAACATGTTCTCAAGGTCATACCTTTCATCTTCCTTCATTTCAAGCTTGATCCTGTCGTCCTTCGGGATGAGGTTCTCGGCAGAATCGGAATCCACACGGGCAAACCTCGTGTCAGTGAGCTTCTGCTCAAGGAGGTTGACGAAGTGGGAGTCGAGTTCGCAGTCCATCAGCAGGACATCATAACCCTTGGCCTTTGCTGCTTCGATGTACTGGTACTGGGCATCGACATCGGTGGCGTAAAGGTAAACCACCTTCTTGTCCTTGTCAGTCTGCAGGTCGGCAACCGCCTTGTTGTATTCCTCGAAAGAGAAGTACTTTCCGTCGGTGTTCTTGAGGAGAGCGAATTTCATCGCCCTTTCGCAGAACTTCTCGTCCGAGAGCATGCCATATTCAATGAAAAGTTTCAGGTTGTCCCACTTCTTTTCCCATGACTCCCTTTCGTTCTTGAAAATCTCTTCCAGACGGTCGGCGACCTTCTTTGTGATGTATGTGGAGATCTTCTTGACGTTCTCGTCGCTCTGCAGATAGCTCCTGGAAACATTCAGTGGGATGTCCGGGGAATCAATGACTCCGTGCAGGAGAGTAAGGAACTCAGGGACGATGTTCTCGACATGGTCGGTGACGAACATCTGGTTGCAGTAGAGCTGGATCTGGTTCTTCTCGATGGCCATCCTGTCCTTGAGCTTAGGGAAATAGAGGACACCGGTGAGATTGAAAGGATAGTCGACATTGAGGTGGATGTGGAAGAGAGGCTCATCCTTCATCGGGTAAAGTTCCTTGTAGAACTTCTGATAGTCCTCATCCTTGAGCTCGGAAGGCTTGCGGGTCCAGATCGGCTCGACATTGTTGATGACATTGTCCTCTTCTGTGTCGACATATTTCCCGTCCTTCCACTCCTGCTTTTTGCCGAAGATGACAGGAACAGGCATGAAGCGGCAGTACTTGCCGAGGAGAGAGGAAATCTTGTCCTTCGTGCCGTAGTCGCGTGCGGAATCGTCGTCCAGATAGAGGGTTATGACAGTTCCCCTGTCGGCCTTGCCGCACTCTTCCATCTCGAACTCCGGGTTGCCTTCGCAACTCCAGAGGACAGCCTTGGAACCTTCTTTCCAGGAAAGAGTCTCGATGGTGACCTTCCTTGCCACCATGAAAGCCGAGTAGAAACCGAGTCCGAAATGTCCGATGATGTTCTGGTCCTTGTACTTCTCGAGGAATTCCCCTGCCGAAGAGAAGGCAATCTGGTTGATGTACCTGTCAACCTCCTCTGCAGTCATGCCTATACCCTTGTCGATAATCTTCAGGGTCTTTTCCGATTCATCAAGAACCACTCTCACATCAAGGTCACCGAGTTCGCCATTGAACTCCCCGTTGGAAGCGAGGGTCTTCATCTTCTGGGATGCATCCACTGCATTGGCGACCAGTTCCCTGAGGAATATCTCGTGGTCCGAATAGAGAAACTGCTTGATTACCGGGAAAATATTCTCGGTAGTCACTCCGATCTGTCCTTTGTTTGCCATATTGTTCTTTTGTTTATATTACTTTTCACAACAGCTTCCGGAAGCGGAAGCCGGAAGGCTGAATGTCAAAAAACGTTCCGTCACTTCCAATCTGACAAATTGGCAATGACGTGAACCGGCGCGGCGTCATATTGACAATTGCGGCAGAACGGCACGAACAGATTGACACAAATTGATTATCTTTGTGAACCAGTCCAAAACAGCTTCAAAATGAGAAAGAAACCTATAGTAGCTTTGATCTATGACTTTGACGGGACCTTGTCGCCTGGCAACATGCAGGAGTTCGGTTTCATCCAGGCGGTCGGAAAGACTCCCCAGGAGTTCTGGAAGATGAGCGATGGTCTTGCTGTCGGGCAGGATGCCAGCAGCGTCCTTTCCTACATGAAAATGATGCTCGACGAGGCGAAACTGAACGGCATCAAGCTCCGCAGGAGCAGTTTCCGCGAGTTCGGGAAGGACATCACCCTGTTCAATGGCGTCAGGGAGTGGTTCGGCCTGATCAATGAATATGGCAAGGCGCACGGGGTGCGGATCGAGCACTACATCAACTCATCCGGACTGAAGGAAATCATCGAAGGCTCGCCCATAGCCAAGGAATTCAAGCACATCTTCGCCTGCTCCTTCATGTACAACGAACAGGGCGAGGCCGTTTGGCCCGGAATAGCCGTGGACTACACCAACAAGACCCAGTACATATTCAAGATAAACAAAGGAATATTCAGCGCCAACGACAGCAAGAAGGTGAACTCGAGCGTGGCAGAAGACAAGAAAAGGATTCCATACCGGCAGATGATTTACTTCGGTGACGGTGATACCGACATCCCTTCGATGAAGATTGTGACAATGTTCGGTGGCCATGCCATCGCCACCTACGACCCTTCCTCCTCCAGGAAGAAAGCTTATGCCCAGAAACTTGAAAAACAGGGCAGGGCGAGTTTCACTGCTCCTGCGGACTACACCAAGGACGGCCGTGCCTACCGGCTTGTGTGTGCAATAATCGACAAGATCAAGGCTGACTACGACCTCAAGTTGCTCAAAACAAACAAAACCCAGGAATGAATTTCCGTCTAGAATCTCCTTATAGTCCTTCCGGAGACCAACCGGAAGCTATAGAAGGGCTCTGCAATGCCCTCGACTCAGGCGTAGGGGATGTCACCCTGCTGGGTGTGACCGGGTCAGGCAAGACTTTCACCATGGCCAATGTCATCGGGAAGCTTCAGCGTCCAGCCCTTGTCCTCAGCCACAACAAGACCCTTGCAGCCCAGCTTTACGGGGAATTCAAAAGATTCTTCCCCGACAATGCCGTTGAATATTTCGTCTCCTACTACGACTACTACCAGCCGGAGGCCTACATTCCCAGCACTGATACCTACATCGAAAAGGACCTCAGCATCAATGACCAGATCGACAAGCTGAGGCTAAGCGCCGCTTCCGCCCTGATGTCCGGCAGGAGAGATGTCATCGTGGTTTCCACTGTCTCATGCCTTTATGGAATAGGCAACCCGGAGGATTTCCATGCCCAGTCCATCACTCTCCACAAGGGAGAGAAGATGGACCTCACCCGCCTGCTCTACAAGCTTGTGGATGCCAACTACTCCAGGACCGAGACAGATTTCAAGAGAGGCACATTCAGGGTGCGCGGTGATACGGTTGACGTGTTTCTCGGTGGGGCGGACGAGGCTCTCCGGATTGAATTCTTCGGCGATGAAATCGATTCCCTGGCCATGGTCGATCCCCTGACGGGGATGCTGATCGAATCCCTTGAAGAGGCCCCGGTATTCCCCGCCACCAATTTCATCACCACCAGGGAGAGGTCAATCAAGGCTGTCAGCCTGATACAGGATGACCTCAAGAAGCAACTGGACTATTTCGGCGAAATCGGAAAGGGGCTGGAGGCCAAGAGACTGAAGCAGAGGGTCGAGAATGACCTGGAAATAATCAAGGAGATGGGCTACTGCCCAGGTATCGAAAACTACTCCCGCTATCTGGACGGCAGGTCGCCCGGTCAGAGGCCTTTCTGCCTGATTGACTATTTCCCGAAGGACTTCATCACCTTCATCGACGAAAGCCATGTGACAATTCCCCAGATCAGGGCAATGTACGGCGGTGACCATTCAAGGAAGGTTTCGCTCATTGAATATGGTTTCAGGCTCCCGGCAGCCGCAGACAACAGGCCCCTTACCTTCGATGAGTTCAACTCCATCACAAGCCAGAAGGTCTATGTCAGCGCCACTCCGGCAGACTACGAGCTGGAACGCTCCGAGGGGCTGGTAGTCGAACAGGTCGTGCGGCCTACCGGCCTTCTGGACCCTCCAATCGAAGTCAGGCCGATCAAGAACCAGGTTGATGACCTGGTAGAGGAAATCCGCAAACGTGCCGGAAGCGATGAGCGTGTGGTTGTCACCACCCTATCGAAAAAGATGGCTGAAGAACTTAGCGACTACCTTGACAAGATTGAGATCAGGGTAAGGTACATCCATTCTGATGTGGACACGGCGGAAAGGGTCCAGATCATTGAAGATTTCAAGAATGGTCTTTTCGACGTGCTGGTCGGAGTGAATCTCCTGAGAGAAGGTCTTGATATTCCTTCAGTGTCCCTTGTGGCGATTCTCGATGCCGACAAGGAAGGTTTCCTTCGTTCGCAGATGGCCCTTACCCAGACAGCAGGACGTGCTGCCAGGAATGTCAATGGTCAGGTTATCCTGTACGCCGACACTATCACAAAGTCCATGGAAAACACTATCCGGGAGACTGCCAGGCGGAGGGAGAAGCAGCAGGAGTACAACAAACTCCACGGAATCACGCCTAAACAGGTGGATGTCCAGCACAACGCGCTTGCCACCGAACTCTATGGCGACACTTCCAAAAGCATCAATCCAAGACTCGCCAAAGGGCAGGGCGGAAGGTTCAGTGCCCCGGATTCGGTTTCCAGCCCGGTCTATATTCCAAGTCCGAGCGAGCTGGGGAAAGGCAACGTCTCAGTGGGCCTCGGGCTTGACTCAAGGCGCCCGGAAAAGACCGCAATCGTGGACGGTTATGTCAAGGCCGACCTTGCAGCAGTCCTCCAGGACCCGGTCATCCGCGCGATGAGCCGCGAACAGATCCAGAAGATGATCGAGGAGGACAGGCGCAGGATGAAGAGCTCCGCCTCGAATCTCGAATTCCACGAGGCAATCAAGTACAGGGATGAAATGTGGGCTCTCCAGGAATACCTGAAGACCTGGAAGGTCTAGACCCTGGTAACCTTGACAACGTGCTTCAGGGCCTTTATCTGGGAGATGACCTTGTCCAGTTCCATGTTCGACGGGACATGGATCTTCATTGAAATCTCATAGGTCCCGTTCCTGTCGTTCTCATTGACATTGAAGGAGCGCAGGGATGCCCTGAACGCGCTGACTACTTCGGTAATCTGACCGATTACGGAAGACTCCATCGCAGCGACAATCTTCAACGAACTCTGGAAGGTACCGCCGGCTGGACTGTCGGCCCACTTTACCTTCTGTATCCGGTAAGGATAGGTCTCGATGAGCCTGGCAGCGTTCGGGCAGGAGATACGATGGATCTTTATGCCCTCCGTCCTGGTCACGAAGCCGAACACATCATCTCCGAAGACAGGATGGCAGCACTGGGCCATTTTATATTCAAGTCCCTTCAGGTCCCTGGCGTTCAGGACCAGGATGTCGTCTGTACCCTGCCTGTCGTCCCACTGCTGCACTTTGTCAGCATGCTTCTGGGCATCGCTTGCCCTGGCTGCTTCAATCGCCTGAGCGACAAGGTTGTCATGCTCGAGGATGAAGTTCTTTACATCATTGACATCAATGGCCCCGTCCGAAACGGCAGCATAGAATGAGTTGATGGTGGAATACTTCTTACGCTTCAGGTAATCGGCAAGGACATCATCCGGAAGTTCCAGTTTCCAGTTCTTGAGGCGACGACCCAGAAGTTCCTTTCCCTGGGCGGCCTTCTTGAATTCCTCCTCGTTGAGTTCCTGCTTGATCCGGTTACGCGCTTTGGAAGTGACGACATGGTTCAGCCAGTCGGATGTCGGCTTCTGGTTCTTGGAGGTCATCACCTCTATCACATCTCCGGTATGAAGTTTTTCCCTGAAGGAGACAGCCTTGCCGTTGACCCTGGCTCCGGTGCACTTCACGCCGATCCCCGAATGGATGTTGAAGGCGAAGTCCAGCACGGAAGCCCCGGCAGATAGGATACGTAGCTCGCCGGAAGGAGTGAAGACGAATATCTCCCGTGAAGGAGGCTGCGGCAGATCATCTGAACTGCCCTCCTGGGGATGCTCAAGGGCATATCTTACCGACTTCAGCCAACGGTCGAGATGTTCCTCGTGCTTTATGCCCTTGTAGGACCAGTGGGAAGCGGACCCGTTCTCCGCCTCATCGTCCATCCTCCGGGTACGGATCTGTACCTCGATGGATGCACCGGAGCGGTTCTTTACTGTAATATGCAGGGACTCATAGCCATTGGGCTTCGGATTCGTCACCCAGTCCCTGAGACGGGAAGTATCCGGTTCATACTCTTCCGTCACATACGAGTAGACCTTCCAGCAAAGATCCTTCTCTATCCTGCTGTCAGGTTCGCAGTCAATGATGAAACGGATGGCGAAAACATCATAGACACCTTCGAAAGGCACCTTCTGCTTGACCATCTTCTTCCAGATTGAATATGCAGCCTTCGTCCTGATCTTCAGCTTGTAGCGGATTCCTTCCGCAGAAAGCCTGAGTTTGAGGGGCTCGATGAATTCATCCGTCAGACGCCTCCTGTCCCCTTCTGTAGCCTTCAGCTTATTGGTGATGGCCCTGTACTGCTCCGGCTCGGCGAAACGGAAATAGATGTCTTCCATTTCGCTCTTGAGATTGTACAGGCCAAGCTGGTGGGCCAGGGGGATGTAGAGCATCAGGGTCTCAAGAATCTTGTTCTCCCTGGAACTCTTGGGGAAGGTGTCCAGATTGCGCATCACTTCGAGGCGGTCCGCAAGTTTCAGGACGGTCACCCTCGGGTCGGCAGAGTACTGTACAATCAACTTCTTGTAGTTCTCGGCCTCCAGGCGGGTGTCCTTCGGCTTGATGGTGGCAATCTTGTTCAGGCCATCGACCATGGTATAGACATCCTCCGGAAAACCGGAAAGGGGCAGTCCGCAGATTTCCCCCTTCCTGAGGTCCAGTCCAGGCTGCTTCCTGGTGGCCTCATGCAGGAAAACGGCAGCTATGCAATCGGCTGTCAGGCCGATTTCGTCAGAAGCGATCAGGGCAACGTTCATGGGATGTTCCAGGAAATCGTGGCCATTGCTGCGCACCTGGCCTTCAAGGGCTTTGGCGGCAATGAGATACGCCCTCAGGACAACTGCGCGGCCGGAGTCGCTGAATTGCGGAAATTTCTCGTTGATCAATTCTTTGGACATATTCATATATTCATTTATGGATGAATTTCTATGATCCTTCTGCCCTGCGGGAGGCCTGGCGCACATTCAATTCCCTCTGGAACTCCCTCGCATTCCTGTTATGCTCCGCGAGGGTGGAGGCAAACCTGTGCGTTCCGTCCATCGCCGGGCTGGCGCAGAAGAAGAGGCAGTCGTGCCGGTCGGGATTCAGGACCGATTCAAGGCTCGGCTTGTCCGGAACGCAGATAGGTCCCGGGGGAAGGCCTTCGTACTTGTAAGTGTTGTAGGGCGAGTCCACCTCCAGATGTTTCAGCAGCACCCTGTTGAGTTTGTATCCGAAACAGAATGCGACTGTCGGGTCAGCCTGGAGTTTCATCCCGCAACGAAGGCGGTTGAGATACACTCCGGCAATCTTGGGATACTCGGGTTCATGGTTCGATTCACCCTTGACGATGGAGGCCAGGATGGAGACTTCCCTGCAGGAAAGCCCCTGCAGTCGTGCCTTTTCCTTGTTTTCCTCTGTCCAGAATGCATCGTAGGCGGCTTTCAGACGGTCCATTACGGTCTCTACCGAATCGGTCCAATAGACCTGGTAGGTGTCAGGAATGATCATGGAGAAGACATCATCCGGTGTGAATCCATATCCGGAAAGCAGTGCGCTGTCATTCAGGGCTGCTGCCACCCGGGATGAATCAAGCATCATCTGGTTGGAAATCTTCCGTGCAATCACTCCTTTGGTGCGCATGGTTCCCGACAAGGTAAGATTGACGGGTGTCTGCCATCCGGCCTTCAGCATCCGGGGCACATAGACCGCGGGCTTATCCTTTCCGACAACATAATGCCCGGGACGCATCGAAGCATCCTCAAGACGCGACATCACTCTGGACAGGCTGGCCTTGCTGACCACAATGCTGTCCGGAATCTGCGAGACCACCTGTGGAACAGTCATTCCTGGACGGACATAGATGTGAGCTTCTCCGGTGAAGTTGGGCCTGCGGTTGTCCGAATACCAGCGGAAACCTGCAAACAGTGCAGCAGCGGCCAGAACCGCAACGGCAATCATCAAGCCAGAGGCTATTTTTGTAATCCTTTTCATTCCGATGTCATCATTTTGAAATCTTCTTGCCGCGAAGCAGGATGGTATCCCCTTCCCCGAGCCGGTGGCCAGGTTCAAAGCCGTTGAGTTTGTTGATGCTGGACATCTTTACTCCGAACCTCTGGCAGATATCCCGGAGGCTCTCCGAATCCTCTCCGACAATGTACTTGTCAAGGCCTTCCCGGCACTGGTTCTTCTTGGCCTGGATGTACACTACAGTCCCAGGAAGAAGTTCGCATGGAGCCTGAAGGTCATTGAATCTGAGAATCTCCTTCGGGAACAGATTGTAGGAAGCCGCAATGCTCTCATAAGTCTCACCCTCGACGGAGAGCACGTAAGGCACTCCGTTCCTGGAAAAGACTTCCCGGCTGAGAGAAAAGCGGAACTCTTCCAGGGTGCTCTTGTCGACCTTCTTCGGCTCCTCAATCGACAATGGGGATTCCGGGATGTGGACCTCCGCTGCTGTCTCCTCCTGCTTCTGAGGCTTCGGCTGGCGGTCTGGCTTCTCAGCCCGCTCAATCTTCTGGGCCTTTTCCTGCCGGCGTTCCTTCCTGGACTTCTTCTGCTTCTTCTGACGGTGTCCGTCAGAGTCCCTGCCGTCCGTGGCGGATTCCCGGGAGACGTTTCCGGCCGGTCCGGAATCACTTAGGCCTGCAAGTTCATCCGCTCCTCCCGCTGTTTCCGACAAGAAATCCGAAGGAGTCATGCTGTCAAAACGGGATAGGTCGTAGTCCTCGATGTACTTTATCAGTTTGGCAGGATAATTAGGATCCGTTGCATAACCGGCCTTCTTAAGACCATAAGCCCAGGACTTGTAGTCCTTCGTGTCGAACTCGAAAAGGAACTTGTACCTGTCACGGTAGCGCAGGAAGTCCGAATGGTCACGGAAAGATTCCTCGGCCGTCCGATAGACACGGAAGCATTCTCCTTTTGCGTCATCATCATAGGCCATTGTCTTGCCCTTCCAATCCTTGTGGCACTTGATGCCGAAATGGTTGTTGCCCTCAGAGGCCAGCCGTGACTGGCCGTACCGGGACTCCAGTATGCCCTGGGCAAGGGTTATGCTCGCAGGAACCCCGCTGCGGTACATTTCCTCGACCGCTACGGGGGCCCATTTTTCAATGTAGCTTTCAATCGTAGTGCTGCCAGACACAAGCAGCAACAGGACTGCAAGGGTGGCGGTAATCAAAAGTGCTGTTCGCTTCATCTGTCTTCTTTCGCAAAGTATCAGTCCAAATATAGTCAAAGTTTGA
>JBJFDD010000052.1:0-3070 GCA_051889815.1 Candidatus Cryptobacteroides sp.
GGATATACTCGCCGATGTCTTTGCCCTTCAGTCCGAGGGTATAGAGGCAGCACTACCCGATTTCCCAGTCCGTAAGACCCTTGTCCTGCAGATAGGCGATGAACTTGGGATGGCTCTCCTCGAAGACAATCTTGGTGGAACGGAGGAACGCTTCCCGGTCGGCCATCAGCACGTCAATCTCTTCTTCGCTGCTGCGGTAGAGTTTGTCATCGGAGGAAATGCGGGAGGCAATCACCTTATCCAGGACAGAGAGCCGCTGCCGGATGACGGCCATTGCCTTCTCATCCGGGCGGGACTTGAGTTTCTTTGAGATATAACGGATAATGGCTACAAGAATTGCGAGGGCCAGCAGAGAGAAGATGACAATCTCACGGATACGATTGTCCTTCTCGATGAGCGTCATTTTGTCCATATATCGCTCCTCGATAATGCGGGCATTCTGGATCTTCAATGTGTCCGATGGAGCCGGCATACTCGCATTCTCATTGATTCTCTCCAGGCAGTCCCGCGCCTTCTGTGTATTCTCACTGTCCCCGACGGCAGAATAATAAGCCAGCGCGATATGGATGATGCTGTCGTTATAAACCTCGATGCCCACCTTCTCCAGCGCCTGCGAGTACAGCAGTGCATGCCGGGCCTGCAGTTCCTTAGTGTTCAGAAGGCTCCTGTCCAGCGAATCCAGCGCCACGAAAGCACTGTCCGGCGCAGATGTCAGGTACATTTCCGCCTGGTCCAGCACCTTGCCCACATTGCTGGTGTGGAAACAAGAGCACAGGCAAAAAGCCAGGATAAGGCCGAATATGTAGTTCTCGAAGTTGCGCATGGGTTATCGTAAGCAGCCACAAAGGTAGCGATTATTCCCGCCACTGGCAAAAGATGCTGCAAAAAGTATACTATGAAATATTGACACTATAGGATTAAATCGCCGATCTTATTCCACAATCAATTTGTAGCCGGTGCCGCGGACGTTGATGATGCGGATGTGGGGGTCTTTGGAGAGGGCGCGGCGGAGGCGGGTGATGAAGACCTGGAAGCTGCGGGCGTTGAAGAAGTCATCGTCGCCCCAGAGGTCCAGGAGGAGGTTCTGCATGGGGACCACTTCTCCTTTGGCCCAGCAGAGGCGTCGGAGGATTTCGGTCTCGCGATGGGAAAGGTTCACGGTTTCGCTCTTCGGCAGGTATTCAAGTGTTTGGGACGCAGGAATGAAGCGGTAATCTCCAAGGGTGTATTCGTTCTGTTCCGGTTCCTGCCGATCCGTCATATAGGCTTTGCCCATCAGGGCTTTGATGCGGACAATGAGTTCCTGGATGGCGAAGGGTTTCTTGAGATAGTCGTTGGCTCCCAGTTCGAAGCCGGTGACGACATCGTCCGGGGTGGATTTGGCTGTGAGAAAGAGAACAGGGGTACGGTTATCGGTCTTCCGGATGCGGCGGACCATCTCGAAGCCGTCCAGGTGGGGCATCATCACATCGGCAATAAGAATATCCGGGTGGACTTCAAAGAAACGCTTGAGGCCTTCTGCTCCGTCGTAGGCGGTCTCGACGGTGTAACCTTTGCTGCGAAGGGTTTCACTGACGATCTGGACAAGGGTCTTTTCGTCTTCGACGAGAAGTATTTTGATGGTGCTCATAGATTCTTCACTTCGTTCAGAATGACAGGTAGAATGCTCACAAAGAAAGGACAAATTCACTGCCCTTGCCGGGAGTACTGGTTACGGTGATGGTGCCGCCGTGCTTTTCTACCATGGTCTTGGCATAGTACAGGCCGAGTCCGTAGCCCTTCACATCGTGGACATTGCCAGTAGGGACACGGTAGAACTTTTCGAAAATATGCTTCTGCTTGTCGGGGGCGATGCCGATGCCGTTGTCCCGGACACGGATTTCGGTGCGTTCATTTGCCCGCCTGGCCGTGATACCAATACGGACCGATTCCCCAGAGTATTTGATGGCGTTGTCGATGAGGTTGCCGATGATGTTTGACAGATGGAAGCGGTCTGCAATGAGGATCATTCCCTCCTCTACGTCAATATTGATTTCGCAGGGCTTCTCGGCTGACAGCTTGTGCTGTTGCGCCAGGCTCTGCAAAAGGGGTTCGAGGGCGATGTCTTCTTTCTTGAGTTCGAAGGTCTTCCGGCTTTCCATGCTCATTGAGAGAATCTGCTCAATCATACCTTTCAACTTTTCCAGCTGGCCCTGGCTGATCTCCAGGTACTCGCGGCGTTTTTCTGGGTCATTCCCGGCATCGAAGTTCAGCAAGGCGTCGTTGGCGGCGTAGGCTACGGCCACCGGGGTTTTCAGTTCGTGGGTGATGTTGTTGGTGAAATCGCTCTTCATTTCCTCCAAGCTCTTCTGTTTAAGCATAGTATGGATGAGGAACCAGAAGGAGAATGCGAGGATGAGGAAAAGGAGCAGGGATGCTGCGATAACTCCAGACATTTCCCGGAGGACCAGACCGGTGAGAGGCTCAATCGTGAGTTGGTATTTGTCGGAGAGGTTTTTCCCGTAAGGGAGGTCAAAGTCCTTGGCCCTGGTGGAGGGTGAAAATCCGGGTGTTGACAGGCTCGCGAGCGTCGTGCTGTCGGCGAGCATTTGCAGGCGGTGCGAGACATTCAGCCCGGATTCGTCGAGCATTGTCACCAGAATGGAGTCCAGTTTGGGGAAATTCACCTCGGCAAGGGCGTCCACTCCTGCGTGCATGCCTCGCTGGTAGTATCCGGCAGTCTCCTGTGCGCCGCCCAAGGCGTAGGCAAACTGGGATTGTTCTGTGTTGTTTCCATCACTCCGGTCCACTTGGACGGTAGTGACGGAGATGGATTTGGAGCCGTCCTCATTGATTTTGATGGGATCCGTGCGGACGGTTACCTGTGATTGGACGTGGTCTTCGGACCAGCCGGTGTCCAGGTCAATCGAACCGTGCTGACCGCTTGTGCTTACCTTACGAAGCCGTTCCATCATCTCGGCATAATCGGCCTTTTGGAGAGCAAGGTCTATTTGGGATTCCTTGGATTTGATGGAGGAGCGGTCCCGGAGGTCTGGTCGCAAAGGCCAGCGCAGCCATCTGGAGTTCCAAG
>JBJFDD010000053.1:0-11435 GCA_051889815.1 Candidatus Cryptobacteroides sp.
AATACTTGTCAAACCAGAGCATCTTTTCCGGGGTGTTTCGTTCATCGCACTCGCTGATAATGCATCCGGTGTACAGGTCGGTGGCAATCTCCTCGATGACATCCCGGAGCTCCAGCTGGTCGGTGAAGTGGGCGGGAATGGCACTGCGGCCCAGCAGGGCTCCCATGATGTTTCCGCAGATAGCCCCGGTCGAATCGCTGTCTCCGGAATGATTGACTGCAGATACGATGGCATCCTCGAAGGAATCCCGATGTTTGGTGGCGCTGTAGATGGCGATGGCCAGTGCATCATGCCCGGTCCAGCCACCACCGATGGATTCGATAGCGTAGTGGTCTTCAATGTCGGTAAAGGCCAGATCCAGAGCCTTGTAGATGAGTCGCTTTTGCTTGCGGTTCTCCTCAGGCCAGAGTTCTCCATACTTCTTCCCCTCGTCCTCTTCCGACACTATCTCCGGGAGCCTCTTCAATGCCTTCTCCACGAAATACTCCGGCCGCTGCTGCTTGTCCGGAATGTCCTCCAGAATCTGCATCAGAATATCATTCAGGATGGCAGACGGAATAAAGCCCAAAGGGTGCTTATGGGTGAGCCGGGCAGCTTCAGCAGCACACATGTCGCAGTAGAGTTTGTCTCCATCGGCATAGCCATGAAGTTGATTCAGGAGTGCCAGCGGAGCCGTCCGCATCACGCCTCCGCAACCGCAGCTGTTGTTCCGTGCTTCCTTACCCTGCTCAATAGAGTGCAAGGCCGACAGGCAAGTATTACCAGATGCGCGACGCGCATATAACCCCGGCACATCCATGAGCCAAGAATCCACTCTCTCATCCTTGTGCCGGGAAGTCCACTCTTGAGTGTGGAGCCAGTCCAGATATGTCCAGTGACAGTACGTGTCGATACGGCCCATGATGCCCCGCATATTGCCGCGGGTCATTCCCAGCAGAATTCCTGCAGCGGTGAAAAGAGACATCTGGGTATCGTCGGAGATCCGGGCAAGGCCGTGTCTGTCCAAAGCATACCTGGTGATGTCCTTCTCGCCATACTTTTTTACGATGGAACCGTAGGAGGAAAACTCCACGGCATACCCCAGAGCGTCTCCTACGGCTCCGCCAACCATACTGCCAAGGACTTGATCCTTGGCGCGAGGGGTAAGTTTAGGATTCTCTCTCATGACTTAGTCGGCAAGCATGGACAGCATGATGTTGTCCTTATAATTCTCATCCTCCAGAGAGAATTCAAATCCGCACTTGGGGCAGCTGATTGTGCAGATGTGTGCCATAGTCCTATGCGTTTTGATTTTTCACATAAACGACAACCTCAATCTGGTTCTCCGGATGCGCATCCGGGGAGATACGCTGGATGCGGGCTTCATAAATGTCGTCGAGGCCCATGTCCAGATACTTGGAAATGTCATGATTCTCTCCGCGAGGGACAAATCCCAGCTTGAAGTCACCAAGGTAGATGGCCACTGCGTAAGGATCGAACTGATTGTCCGGTTCGCGGACAAGGTCAAGCCTGATACCGATCTTAAGCTGGTCAAAGGCCTCCGGGCCATCCCAATAGCTGAATCCGACAATGTGGAAATTAGTCAGATGGACTTTCTTGGCAGGTCTGTTTTCTTTTGCTTTCATAAGGCATGCACTTTAGTTGTTCAACTTTCTGAATGCAAAAATAAATTGAGGTTGTCTCAAATTATGGGACAACCTCGAACTATTTTCATTATTCGTATACGAGTGAAGTTAAAGGTCAACATAGCGTGTGGGATCGAAAGAATGCTGCTCACCAGAAAAGACATACCCCCAGCTGGTTGCTGACAAACCGCGTCCTGCCAATCTGTTTGTCAATATTCCGGTGGGAGTGACCGTAAATCCAGTACTGAGCGCCGCATTTTTCTATAAAGTCATCCTCGTCGGAGACGAAGGCTCCGTTGATGCGGCTCCCTTTGAAATCGGGAGATGAGAGCTGGAATGACGGCAGATGGTGCGTCACGATGATTCTTTTGGAGGCCTCGGACTGTTTGACCGCATCACAAAACACCGTTCTCTTTATCGGAGAGGTCATGAAAGGCTTTGCCATTTCCCATAACTCCCGCCCTGACTTTACGAATGCGATTACCTTTGTTCCATCCGGTTCTTTCTTGGATGTTACAAGTGAGAGGTCTTCCAGATTTTGAACTCCCTTTGCAATACTTACATAAGTGTAAGGCATCCATTCGGATAGCGCAGAAATAGTGCAGCCTTCTATCTTCATCCCCTGTAATAGCTACAAGATGATGTACTGGCCGTATGCCGAAAGCTGTCTTGCAGCTATTCTTCTGGCCGCTGGGGAAGTAAGCAATGTGGGAAGGTGGGCGTTGCTCTCTCCAGCCACATAGTACACGCCTTTCGCAAATCTTGTCTTTCAATCTTCGTACAACTTTGCAGCCTCAAGGTGCTGGCGCTTGATTTCGTCTGCAAGCCACTGCGGGCTCAAAACCTTGATGAGCGGGCCTCTGGAGAGGAGCGAAGTGTAAAAGTCCGGAGTGGGCCGCAGGGTGAGCTCGAAGTCAGAGTATTCATCCTCAGTGACCACTTCCTCTTGGCTGTGGTGCAAGGGCAGATCCCGCAGATAATACACCTGCTTGCCGTAGGCCCGGATGGTGACCTTCTCCACTGGGGTATCTTCCACCCAGAGGATGCCGTAATTGTTGCGGAAGAATCCCACCGGATCAAACCCCTTGGGGTAACGGAACTTCTCCTTGGTATGCTCCAGCGAGAGCACCCGGTCGAAGGCCAGCACAAACATCCAGCCCTCTTCCACAGGTTTCCGTACAATGCCGTACCAGCGCTTATTGGTGAGCTTGACAAAATACGGCTCCACAATCATCTCGGATTGCTCTTCCACACCGTATTTCCGATAGGTCAACTTGATCCGGACACCCCGCTTCATAGCATCGATGAACTTGTGCAGGTTCTCTCCGTCGGAGGGGATGGGCTCCAGCACGATGCGGTTATGTACACCCTTGTTCTCCGCGAGGAGGCTGTTCACCGACATTGTGGAGAGCATCCAATTCTGGATGGAAGCCTCATCCAGCACATCGGGATTGTCGATGTAGTAGCGGAATCCGTCCTTCTTGTCGCATTCGATGATAATGCCGAATATGTCCAGAATGGCATCCCGATGGCGATTGAAGGTGCTCCGGGCAATGGGCAGTCCCTCGCTCGTCTCCGTCTCCTGCCATCGGTTGTTGATCTCTTCAAGCGTTATCTTTCCGGCCTTGTGGATGGTGTTAACCAGCCAGATGTATTGTTGAAATAGCGCGTAAGATTTCATATCTGCGTATTGTTTTGTACAACTTTTTGCCGTTCCAGCACTTTGCTCTCCGCAACCACCTCAATGCAATCAGTTCCGTCCGGGAGGATGTGGCGATGGCAAAGACGGGGCTGGGTGCAGACAGAATGTAGAAACGCAAATATTGGGGTGGAGTGTCGGGGCAATAGACATCGGTAGACTAACCCTGTCAGGTGTTGTTCCCCCCCCGGAACGTTGCCGTTCAAAAGTTTTAAAGACTGCCGCCAACTACCACTAGGCCAAACCTCCAATAGGTCATTTTCCGTTCCCTTTGAGGAGGAGGCCGCTATTTTAAAGCGGTGAGTGAGGGATTCGAACCCCCGTAGCGATCGCTCGCTAACCTGTTTTCGAGGCAGGCTCCTTCAACCACTCGGACAACTCACCAATAGTTTCGGGCGACAAATCTCGCACAAGTTTTTCAAAAAACCAAAAAAATCAGAACAAAGAAAGTGATAATTGAATATATTTGCACTCAGGCAAATCGAACATGAAGAAAAGTTCACTGATAGTGCTTTCAGTCTTTCTGGCAGGGCTGCTGGTCCAGGCTTTCGCAGGGTATTTCCCTACGGAGTTTTTCGCCTTTCCAGTCAATGTTGCAGTACTTGCAGCCTTTCTTGCCGGGCTTTGGGTCCTGTACCGCGAAAAACCAGAAAGCGCTTTCTGCAAATGGCTCTCTTCAGGCAGGACCAGCATCGCCTTCATTGCAGTCTTTCTGGGATGCTGCCTGATTCTCGGCCTGACAAGACAGGATGCGGATGCAGCCTATTTCCCGGGCTTCCGGGACGTCTGCCGGACCTGGTGGTTCCTTCTCATCGCTTTCGGTCTGATGGCCAACCTGTTCCTGGTGATTGTCACCCGCAGAAAAAAAGGCTTCCGATTCATCCTCAACCACGCCGGGCTCCTTCTGGTACTGACCGGATGCTTCTTCGGCGCCCCGGACCATCTGGTTTCCCGGACCATCCTGACCGATGAACCTGTTCGGGAAGCCGTAGGGCAAGACGGGCGTACGGTCGCACTCGGCTCCGCGATGTCGATGGACAGTTTTGACCTGGAACTTGGATCGGGCGGAAGCGTCAGCAATTACAGGGGAAATCTGGACATTGACGGGAAGAAGGTGGAACTCCGGGTGAATCACCCTTACCGCCTCTCCGCCTGGGAAGACCTCTATCTCACGGGTTACGACAAAGACGGATCAAGTCCGAAGTACTGCATAGTCGAAATAGTCCGGCAACCTTGGAAATACCTTATCTGGGCGGGAGTAGTGATGATGATGGCTGGAAGCGTCCTGATGTTCGTCCAGGGTGCGGCAACAAGAAAAAGGGAGGAGAACAGAGCATGAGCTGGAACGTCTTCATATTCTTCGCCTCAGCAGCCTTCCTTTTCTGGGCTGGAGGTTCGGCAGCGGCAATGTACTCGCGCAGGAAGACTGCAATAGCGCTGACCGCGGCAGGTCTGCTGGTCTACTTCGCGTTCATCGTCGGATTCTGGATTACCCTTGGACGTCCTCCCCTGCGGACCACCGGCGAGACCAGGTTGTGGTACTCGTTCTTCATGATGCTCTCTGCCCTGCTGACCTACCTCAGGTGGGGCTACAAATGGATTCCTTCCTTCTCGCTGGTCGTGGCGACTGTCTTCATGTGCCTCAACATCCTCAAGCCGGAGATTCACGACGAGTCACTGATGCCGGCTCTCCAGAGCTGGTGGTTCATTCCGCACGTCACTGTCTACATGTTCTCATATTCAGTGCTCGGATGTGCATTCATCCTTGCCTGCGCGGCACTTGTCAGGAAGACCGATGAATATTTCGGGGCGGCAGACACCCTGGTGTACATAGGAATGGCCTTCCTCAGCCTGGGAATGCTCAGCGGTTCCCTCTGGGCAAAACAGGCCTGGGGAACGTACTGGAACTGGGACCCGAAGGAGACATGGGCGGCAGTAACATGGTGCATTTACCTGATTTACATACATTTGAGGCTGACAAGCCGGAAAGCTGGCAGAAAAACCATTTCAGCCCTGCTGATTGCCGGATTCATCGGTCTGCAGATGTGCTGGTGGGGAGTGAACTTCCTCCCGGCCGCACAGGGGAGCCAGCACGTCTATGCCAACACAAAATGATTAGTCAATACCAACATCAGTTTAAGCCATATGAAAACATCATCAAAAATTCTGATCGGGGCAGGTGTGCTCGCTGTGGGTCTTGCAGTGGTCTACCGGGCAGTCAACTGCGCTCCCGACAAGAGCCTGTCATCTGATGCACAGATGCTCCAGGTCATCGAAGACGGCGGCTGCATGGATTGCCACTCTTCGGAGCCGGACCTGCCATTCTACGCCAACCTCCCGGTTGCGAAAAACATCATCCGCAAGGACATCGACGGCGGTTATGCAGTGTTTGACATCGCTCCTCTCAAGGCCGCTCTCGAAAACGGGACAGCCCCGGGCGAGGTCGATCTCGCAAAGACCGAGGACGTGATCCTTGACGGTTCGATGCCGCTCGCCAAGTACTATCTCATCCACTGGGGATCATCGGTGACCTCAGCCAAGAAGGCCGCCGTGCTCGCCGGAGTCAAGGACCTGCGCGCAGCTTATTATCCGAACCCGCTTGCCTGCCCGGAATTCGCAAACGAGCCGATCCGTCCTATTCCCGACAAGGTTGAATATGACCCTGCAAAGGCAGCCCTCGGAAAGGTTCTCTACAACGACACCAGGCTTTCCGGCGACGGAACCGTTTCCTGCGCAACCTGCCATTCAGTCGAGACTGCCGGAGTTGACAACAAGCGCTACTCCGAGGGTATCGACGGTCAGAAGGGCGGGGTGAATGCTCCTACCTCCTTCAATGCCGTCTTCAATTTCGTCCAGTTCTGGGACGGCCGTGCAGCCACTCTCGCAGAGCAGGCCGGCGGTCCGCCACTCAATCCTGTCGAGATGGGAAGCAAGGATTTCGACGAGATTGCAGCCCGTATCGCCGAGGACAAGGACTTCACTGCAAGATTCACCGAAGTCTATCCGGAAGGTCTCTGCCAGGCCACCATCACCGATGCCATCGCCGAGTACGAGAAGACACTCATTACTCCGAACAGTCCGTTTGACCGTTACCTGAAGGGCGACAAGGAGGCCATGACCGCTGAGCAGGTCGAGGGCTACGACATCTTCAAGGACTACAGTTGCGCAACCTGCCATGCAGGTGTCAACATGGGCGGTCTCTCCTATGAACTGATGGGACAGAGGGACAATTATTTTGAGGACCGCGAGCTGACCCTCAAGTCAGGCCTTACCGACGGCGACAACGGCCGCTGGGCACAGACCGGGGACGAGAGGGACAGGTACCGCTTCAAGACTCCTTCCCTGAGGAATGTTGCCCTGACATGGCCTTACTACCACGACGGAAGCGTCGAGACTCTTGAAGAAGCAATCGCAAAGATGGCAAGGTTTCAGGTCGGGCGCACCATGAGCGAGGACAATGTACAGAAAGTCAAGGCCTTCCTTGAGGCACAGAACGGAGAACTCACAGAGTTCTGACCTGGTCTGTTTTTCCGAAAAGAGGTCTGCGGTTCTCCGCAGGCCTCTTTTCGTATCCGTGGAGGAAGCCAGCCAAGCGGAGCTAGGCCTGCCTGAGGATGCGGGCGCCCAGGGCGTTCAGCCTCAGGTCAATATCTTCATAGCCACGGTCAATCTGCTCCACATTGCTGATGGTGCTGGTACCGTTTGCCGACATGGCTGCGATAAGCAGGGCGATTCCCGCCCTGATGTCCGGGGAGAGCATCTTCCCGGCCCGGAGCCGGAAATTGTGGTCATGCCCGATGACAACGGCACGGTGCGGATCGCAGAGGATTATCTGGGCTCCCATGTCGATGAGCTTGTCCGTAAAGAAAAGACGGCTCTCGAACATCTTCTGATGGATGAGAACGCTTCCTTTGCACTGGGTTGCGACCACCAGCATCACGGAAAGCAGGTCCGGGGTCAGTCCAGGCCAGGGCGCATCGGAGATTGTCATTATGGAACCGTCCAGGAACGATTCTATCTGGTAGTGCTCCTGCGATGGCACGAAGATGTCATCCCCACGCTGCTCAAGATTGACTCCCAAACGCCGGAAACAGTCCGGAATCACACCAAGATTCTGATACGAGACATCCTTGATGGTCAGGGAACTCTGCGTCAGGGCTGCCATACCGATGAACGAACCAACTTCAATCATGTCCGGGAGTATGGTATGAGTGGCTCCGTGAAGAGACTTGACACCCCTGATCCTCAACAGGTTGGAACCGATGCCGCTGATTTCGGCCCCCATTGCCACAAGAAGGCGGCAAAGTTGCTGTACATAAGGTTCACAGGCAGCATTGTAGATAATGGTCTCCCCTTGGGCGAGGGTGGATGCCATCAGGATGTTTGCGGTTCCCGTCACTGAAGCTTCGTCAAGAAGCATATAGTTTCCCTTGAGACGGGACCCTTCCCCCACGCTGAGACGGAAAGCCCGGAGAGATTCATCATATTCAAGGGCAGCCCCGAGATTGATCATCCCCTGGATGTGGGTATCGACGCGGCGGCGGCCGATCTTGTCTCCTCCCGGCTTCGGGAAATATGCCATGCCGAAGCGCGCCAGCAGAGGGCCGACTACCATCACCGAGCCGCGGAGGAAGGCACATTTGCGGACAAACTCCTCGCTGATGATGTAGTCGCGGTCAATGGAATCCGCCTTGAATGAATATTTTCCCTTCTCAAGACGCCTGACTTTCACTCCCATGCCCTCGAGCACGAGAATCAGGTTCTTGACGTCAAGGATTTCCGGAATATTCGAAATCACTACCTCCTCTTCAGTCAGGAGGACGGCGCTGATGACTTCCAGGGCCTCGTTCTTTGCGCCCTGGGGATGAATGGCACCGCTGAGAGTGTGCCCGCCTTCTATTATGAATGAACTCATTTGCGTTCCAGTTTTGAGCCAGCCCGCCAGATGGAAAAATCCGTGAAGAGGGCATCAAGACAAAGATAGCAAAAAAGGGCGTGCAGAGCCCAAATTTGTGTAACTTTGGGAAACAATTGCGGAACAAGCCATGCTCAAGACTTACGACGACTATTCCCTTGCGGAGCGCAACACCTTCAGGATGAAGGTTTCCTGCCGCTCTTTCATTGAATATGATGCCGAGGAAGACCTCCTTGCGCTAGATTTCAGTTCGCTTCCTTCTCCCATCAAGCACATCGGAGCGGGCAGCAATCTCCTCTTCACCGGGGATTTCCCGGGGACGGTCCTGCACAGTGCCATCCGCCACATCGAAGTGGTTTCCGACTCCGCGGACGAGGTTCTCGTGAGCGTCGGTGCAGGGGTTGAATTCGATGCCCTGTGCGAATGGGCAGCATCCCGGGGGCTCTGGGGTCCGGAGAACCTTTCGCATATTCCCGGAGAAGCAGGAGCCGCAGCAGTCCAGAACATCGGCGCCTACGGAGTTGAAGCAAAGGACATCATCAGGGAAGTCCGGACCTTCGACACACTTACCCGCAAATTCCTGACTTTCAAGGCAGAAGAATGCCGCTACGGCTACCGCGACTCGATATTCAAAGCCCCCGGGACCAAGGACCGTCACATCGTCACCTCCGTTCTGTTCGCCTTCCGGCACAACGGTTCCCCCGTCCTTGAATATTCCAATCTCCGGCAGATTCTGTCCTGCCTCGGTTCCTGTTCCTCCCCTTCCGATGTCCGGCAGGCTATCATTTCAATCCGCCGGACCAAGCTTCCGGAAGTCTCCGAGGTTGGAAGTGCGGGAAGTTTCTTCAAGAACCCGGTCGTCAGCAAGGAAGTGTTCCACAATGTGGTTGAAGTCTCGGGCTGCGGGGAAGACAGTGTGCCCCACTACAGGGTCTGTGGCCCGGACGGAGAGTCCCTGGTGAAGATTCCAGCTGCCTGGCTTATCGACAGGTGCGGCTGGAAAGGGAAGGTACAAGGCGGAGCCGGAGTATGGCATCTGCAGCCGCTCGTACTCGTCAATGCCTCGGGCGAGGCCACTCCGGAGGAGGTCATTGCACTGGAAGAAAGCATCGTCAGGTCTGTCCGGGAACGATTCGGAATCATCCTTTCTCCAGAAGTGGAACACATCTGACGGCAAAAAAAGGGCCGGCCATAAAGCTGGCCAGCCCCGAATTCTTAACCGGATTTACCGGACCGGAAGCCTACTCATGCTCAAGCTTGAGAGTCTTGGTGGTCTGGTCACAAACCTCCGAAGGACCCCAGTACTGGATAGGGCCCGGATAGACATAGGCAGTCTGCTCAGCCCACTCATCGCGCTTGCTTGCGAAATACTTGAACGGAGCACCGTCAAGCTCGACGAGAGCCTTGCGGATAACCGGCTTCATGGCACTGTTTCGGCGCTCGAGGTTCATCATCATTGTGATCGGCACGCCGCCTGCAATCCACTCGGCTGCAGGAGCGGTAGTGTTCCTGATTACTGACATGTAACCGGTCTTGCCGGCTGCGATAAGGCGTGATGCATTGTAGCCGAGAGAGTAGCAGTAGTCAGCGTCGTAGTTTGAAGGAGCTGCGCAGCGGCCCTCATAGCCGAAGAAATGGTGCTGTGCGGAGAACTTGCCATTATACTTGCCCTCTGCTTTCCAGGCTGCGAGCTTGGTGGCAACCATTGCGGAAAGGAGCTTTTCGGTCTCGATGAGGGAAACCTGTACATTGCCGTGAGGATCTCGGTCGAGGCAGAGCTGGCGCTCGACATCCTTTGGAAGGGACTCGAGTACTGCGAGATTCTCAGGAGCGATGTGGCTCTTTACGAAAGCGACCTGCTCGTCCTTTGAAGCAAAGACGCGGGACTCTCCGGTTGCAGGGTCAGTGAGGACCTCGTTGAGTTCTGCGATGAGCTTCTTGATTGCAGGGATGAACTCGATGAGTCCTTCAGGAACGAGGACGGTACCGAAGTTGTTGCCGGCAGCAGCGCGCTTTGCAACAATCCCGGCGATGTAGGTGACGACATCGTCAAGCGACATGTTCTTTGCCTCAACCTCCTCGCTGATGAGACAGATGTTCGGCTGGGTCTGGAGAGCGCACTCAAGGGCGATGTGCGATGCGCTGCGGCCCATAAGCTTGATGAAGTGCCAGTACTTGCGGGCGGAGTTGCAGTCACGCTCGATGTTGCCGATAAGCTCTGAATATGTCTTGCAGGCGGTGTCGAAGCCGAATGATGTCTCGATCTGGGCATTCTTGAGGTCGCCGTCGATAGTCTTCGGACAGCCGATGACCTGGACACCGTAGTTCTTTGCGGCATAATATTCAGCGAGCACGCAGGCATTGGTGTTGGAGTCGTCGCCGCCGATGATGACCAGGGCCTTGATGCCGAGCTGGCGGAGAATCTCGATTCCGCTCTCGAACTGGGACTCCTTCTCGAGCTTGGTACGGCCTGAACCGATGATGTCGAAGCCGCCGGTGTTGCGGTAGGCATCGATGAGTTCGTCAGTCAGTTCCATGTACTTGTGGTCAACAAGTCCGCCAGGGCCCATGAGGAAGCCGTAGAGCTTGTTGGCAGGGTTGATGGACTTGACGCCGTCATAAAGACCGGAGATGACATTGTGTCCGCCAGGAGCCTGGCCACCTGAGAGGATGATTCCGACATTGAATTCAGCTGAACATGGCTGTCCGCCTTCTGCGAACTCGACTACCGGCATTCCGTAAGTGTTAGGGAAGAGTGCCTTGATCTCGGTCTGGTTGCCGACTGACTCTGTAGCAGCGCCCTCAACCGCCTTCACCGGGCCCTGGAGAGCCTTCGGAAGCTTCGGCTGGTAAGCTGCGCGAGCTTTCTGAAGATTTGAAATCGTTGACATTTTTGTTATGGTGTTTTGTAAGTTTCGTCTATCTTGCAAATTTACTGATTAGTCATCGATTTTCAAAACGGGCTTAAATGAGATAATTATTTTTATTACCTTTGCACGGAAAAGACAAATACAAATCATAGTATTATGAAGAAATTGACAATCATCCCATTACTGTTTTGCCTGGCCACCTCCCTCTTCGCCCAGAAAAAGGAAATCGCCAAGACCGGACTCAACTTCGGACCGCTCCCTGCAATAGCCTACGATGCGGACAAAGGCTTCCAGTACGGGGCCATCCTCATGATTTACGACTATGG
>JBJFDD010000054.1:0-3066 GCA_051889815.1 Candidatus Cryptobacteroides sp.
TTCAATGTGAATGAATCCCTGTCTGACATAACTTATGATGCACAGTCAAAGATTCTCTATGCAATCAACAGGGCGGACAGCAGGATAATCCGGTACGACCTGTCTGGATATCTGTAACTTGATTCAAGTTCCGTACTTGCGGAACAAGCTCCCCGGGTCATTCTTCAGTGCTCTTGATGCGCAGGGTCCTCTCGACAAGGGACTGGACCTGGTCAAGGGACTCGTCATCCTTGCCGGCGAAACACATCACGGCAAGGACTCCCTTTTTGACCTCCTGGGTCAGGAGCCTCATCGGCGCATCATTCTCGCACAGCCCGTCAAAACCGAAAGCATTCTTCCCGTTGAACTTGATCCTGAAAATCGGGTTGAAATCCTCCGGGTCATCATCGCTGAAGCCGATCATGTCCACATAGTTGGAGAAAGCCTGTTCCTCGGCGTCAGTGTCCTCCGGCATTTCCCCGACATAGATGTCAATCATCCCTTCCTCGACATTGGAGGAGTTGATAAGGTGGGCTTCAACGTGGGAGACTTCGATTCCTGACTCCTCGTCAACATAGGTTCTTGCTTCTTTCTGCCACTGGGAGGGCAGGTTCATCCGGATGTCGTATGTCATTGCGTTTTCAGTTATGTAGGTGCAAATGTATCAAATCATATTCATTTTCCAATTTTTTTTGTTATATTCGGAGAAATGAAATCTTGAACTTTCGATTATGGAAAATCTTGAATATACCGATGCAACCCCTGCCGATTCCGCCCTTGTGGGCTGGACAGTCCTTACCGCGATGGGCCTTGAGGCGGGCAGGTTCAGCCGACTGGAGGAAGTAGTGAAGCGGGAAGATACATTATATTCATGGAAAAATGCGAGAATCGCCGTCTGCGGCGGCAGGAAGGCGGGTTGCCTGATAGCATATCCGGGAAATGAATATGCCGCAATGCGCGACAGGACCTGGAAGATGCTCTCCGGCCTTTCAGATGAAGAACTTGGAGCGATGGAACCTGAGGCGTTTCCGGGGGAGTACTACCTCGACTCCCTCGCCGTCCTTCCGGAGTTCAGGGGCTTGGGAATAGGCGGAGGTCTTGTCCGTGATGCCCTTGGAAGAGCCTCCCGGATGGGTTTCGGTTCTGCGGCACTCATCTGCGAGGCGGCACCCCACCACGATGCCCTGCGCCGCTACTATTCCACCCTCGGATTCCATGAATATGCCGGGATGACCTTCTCCGGCATCGAGTTCAAGAGGATGAGGTGCCCTCTATGATGTGCTTTTCCGCGGAATTATGGAAAAAATACACTACCTTCGCAGCCTAATCAGCGTAGTGTATTTTTTTTATGGTAAATCTGAAGGACATCTACCGTCCAAGAATCAGGCACATTTTCTGGAAGGGCGGTTATGACAGGAAGACATTCGTCTCTGATCTTATTGCCGGTATCATCGTAGGCATCATAGCCCTGCCTCTTGCCATCGCATTCGGTATCGCCAGTGGTGTAACTCCCCAGCAGGGCCTCATCACGGCCATCGTTGCCGGTTTCCTCATTTCTCTTCTCGGCGGCACGCGTTTCCTGATCGGAGGACCGACCGGCGCATTCATTGTCATCGTAGCAGGTATCATCGGCCAGTACGGAATGTCCGGCCTGACCATCGCTACCATCATGGCGGGAATTATCCTGATACTGATGGGGGTCTTCAAGATGGGAGTCATCTTCAAGTTCATCCCTTATCCGATTGTCGTCGGATTCACCAGCGGTATAGCCCTGACAATCTTCTCGACCCAGATGAAGGATTTCTTCGGTTTCACGATGGATGTCCCGGCAGGATTCATCCCGGAGTGGATCTGCTATTTCAAGAACATCGGTTCCGTCAACTTCGCAGAACTTGGGATGAGTCTCGGCTGCCTTCTGCTGATTATCCTTTGGAACAGCAAGTTCAAGAAGATTCCCGGCTCCCTTGTCGCCCTGGTTGCCGGTACTGCGGTGTCTGTCTGTCTTGACCGGTTCGCCGGTGTCAGTCTTGCCACGATCGGAACAAAGTTCCCGGAACTTGCAGACGGTCTTCCGCTGCCCAAGCCGGTCTTCCCGAAAGTGGATTTCGAGACTGTGAAGAATCTGGTTTCACCGGCTTTCACGATTGCGATTCTCTGTGCTATCGAATCGCTTCTGGCAGCGATGGTGACCGACGGTGTCACCGGACGCAAGCACAACGCCAACACCGAACTTATCGGCGAAGGTATCGCCAACATCGTCACCCCGATGTTCGGTGGAATCCCCGCCACAGGAGCCATCGCCCGTACGATGGCCAACATCAACAACGGTGGCAAGTCTCCTGTCGCCGGCATCATCCACGCAATCGTGCTTTTGCTTATCTACCTCTTCCTGATGCCTTATGCGGTCTATATCCCGCTTTCCTGTCTTGCCGCCATCCTTGTGATGGTCGCCTATGGGATGAGCGAGTGGCGTACCTTCAAGTATCTCCTCAAGGGTGACAAGGCAGATGTGGCTGTCCTGCTGATCACTTTCTTCCTTACGGTACTGGTTGACCTGACCGTTGCGATTGAAGTAGGTGTTGTGCTTGCCATAGTGCTCTTTGTCCGCCGCGTGATGGAGACCTCGGACATCCATGTCATGGACTCCAAATCTGTGGCCGCTTCCGAGGATGATGATGACCTCCAGCCGGAGGACACCCCGATGCTGGACATACCTTCCGGTGTCGAAGTCTATGAAATCAACGGTCCGTTCTTCTTCGGCCTTGCCAGCAAGTTCGAGGAATTCGACAACCGTACCAACAAGAACACCAAGGTCAGGATTCTCCGCATGAGAAATGTTCCTTTCATGGATTCCACCGGAATCAAGAACCTCCGGAATCTCATAGAGCGCGCCCGTTCGCGCGGAATCACCACAATTCTCTCAGGGGTGAACGATTCTGTGAGGGCCGATCTCGTCAAGTTCGGACTTGACAAGGAAATCGGTGAGCAGAACATCCTTCCGCATATCATCCCTGCAATCGAAAGGGCTGAATCCTTGTTGAAATGACCACATAAAGGTGCATTTTTGTCCCTTAGATTGGCAGAATG
>JBJFDD010000055.1:0-3062 GCA_051889815.1 Candidatus Cryptobacteroides sp.
GAGCCCGGTCTGCAATTCCAGTAAATCGACGTAATTCTTCTGCATTACTTGTGTCCTGTTTATTTACAAAATTAACAAAAATGACATATCTTTGTAAATTAAAAACGACAAAGACAGCCTGATATGACGATCAATGAAGCAGTGTTCGCGGGAAGCAGTACAAGGGAAAGCCAGAAACCGTCCCTGAGGCTGCCCGAATTCGCATTCATCGGCCGCTCCAATGTCGGCAAATCATCCCTGATCAACATGCTTTGCGGCAACTCCAAACTCGCAAAGACTTCCTCGACTCCGGGCAAGACAAAGCTCATAAACCATTTCAGGATCAATGGCAAATGGTATCTTGTTGACCTGCCCGGCTACGGCTTCGCCAAGATTTCCAAGACAGCAAGAGAGGAATTGAGGAAAATGATCAACGACTACATCCTCCGCTCGCAGGAGCTGGTGGTGCTCTTCGTACTGGTCGATTCCAGGCATGACATCACCGCCATCGACCGGGAGTTCATCGCCTCTCTCGGAGAGATGGGCGTGCCTTTCTCCATCATATTCACGAAAGGCGACAAACTGGGGCCGAATGCCCTCAAGGCCCAGATAGAGAAGAACAGGCAGATTCTCCTGGAAGACTGGGAGAGCCTTCCTCCAATCTTCGCTTCAAGTTCGGAGACCGGAGCCGGCAAGGAAGAGATTCTCGATTACATTGAGCAATATATTTAACAGCAATTCATTTACTTCAGGACACCATGTACTACAAAGAGCACAGAATGGAATTGTTTGCCTGCAGAGCCTCCAAAGATTTTGCAGTCAAGGTCATTGATGGCATGAACAAACTTGCCGGAGAGGGTGAGCAGTACCATCTCGGAGCAAGCGAGGTCACCCGGTTCAGCGACGGAGAGTTCGTTCCTTCATTCAACGACAGCGTCAGGGGGGCCACGGTATTTATCGTGCAGTCAACTTTCCCGCCGTCTGACAATCTCATGGAACTCCTCCTCACCATCGATGCGGCAAAGAGGGCTTCTGCCGACAAGGTCATTGCGGTCATGCCGTACTTCGGATGGGCAAGGCAGGACAGGAAAGACAAGCCGAGAGTAGCAATCGGTGCCAAGCTCGTCGCCAACCTCCTGACGGCAGCAGGCGTGGACAGGGTAATGACCTGTGACCTGCATGCAGACCAGATCCAGGGATTCTTCGACATCCCGGTGGACCACGTCTATGCCAGCAAGGTGTTCATCCCGTACATCAAGTCCCTGAATATTGAAGATCTCGCGATAGCGGCTCCCGACATGGGCGGAGCGAAAAGGGCAAATGCCTATGCGAAAGCCCTTGCCTGCCCTGTCATCATCTGCCACAAGTCCCGCGAAAGGGCCAACGTGGTTGCATCCATAACCGCAATCGGAGATGTAGAAGGCAAGAACGTCATCATCGTTGACGACCTTATCGACACTGCCGGAACCCTCTGCAAGGCAGCGGAAGTCCTGATGAGCAAGGGCGCAAAGAGCGTACGCGCCTGTGCCACCCATCCGGTGCTTTCAGGACCGGCATATGACAGGATCAACAATTCCTGCCTGGAAGAAGTCTATGTGACAGACACCATTCCTCTCAACCCGACAGCCGACACCCACAAGATAAAGGTCGTTTCGATGGCCGAAATCTTCTCTGCTGTCATCCGCAAAGTCTATCATTACGAACCGATCAGCACGGAGTTCATTTTCTAGACAATGAAAACCCTTCTCATCTCCATACTCATCATCGGTCTGGGCATTTTCGGAATGTGCTTCAACATCATATTCCGGAAAAACGGAGAATTTCCAGAGACGGAAATCAGCCGGAACAAGGAAATGCGCAAGCTGGGAATCAAGTGCATGAATGAGATTGAGAGGGAAAGACTTGGTTGTGCCGCCAACAGCAAAAAGGCGGCATGCAACGGTAGCGAGGAAGGAAGTGCCTGCGCATCATGCAGTTTCCGGGATTCCGGCCTGGGAAAGGTCGGCAGGAACAACAAATAACAAAAGGATATGAGTTTAGTCGCAATCGTCGGACGGCCGAATGTAGGCAAGTCGACACTATTCAACCGCCTCGTCGGCATGCGCCAGGCAATAGTTGACGAGACAGCAGGTGTGACCCGGGACCGCCACTACGGAAAATGCGAATGGTGCGGGAGGGAATTTTCGGTGGTGGACACCGGAGGATGGACAACCAACTCGGACGATGTGTTCGAGCAGGCAATACGCAGGCAGGTGGTAATCGCCATCGAAGAGGCCGACGTGGTTCTCTTTATGGTCGAAGCCGCCACCGGAATAACTGACTATGACGCAGAAATCGCAGACCTGTTGAGGCGGAGCCGCAAACCGGTCGTGCTCTGCGTCAACAAAGTGGATTCGGGAGAGAAGGTATTCGACACCTACCAGTTCTATTCGCTGGGCCTGGGCGAAATCTGGAGCATCTCGGCCGCCAACGGAAGCGGGACAGGAGATCTCCTCGACGAAGTCGTCAGGGTGCTGCCGGAAGAAAGCGCCAGGGAAGATGAGGACAGGCCGGACCTGCCCCATATCGCAATCGTCGGAAAGCCGAATGTCGGCAAATCATCCCTGACAAATGCCCTTCTTGGGGAAGAGAGGAACATTGTCACCCCTGTAGCAGGCACCACTAGGGACTCAATCTCGACCTACTACAACAAGTTCAACCACGAATTCATGCTGGTGGACACCGCCGGAATGCGCCGCAAGAGCAAGGTCAACGAGGACCTCGAGTTCTACTCTGTGATGCGCTCCATCAGGGCCATCGAAAAGGCTGATGTCTGCATCCTGATGATAGACGCCAACTCCGGAATGGAAGCCCAGGACATGAGTATCTTCAACCTCATCGTCCGCAACAGGAAAGCCTGTGTCATAGTGGTCAACAAGTGGGACCTCTTCCTGAAGGACAGCAACACGATGAAGGAATATGAGAACGCTCTCCGCCGCAGGATAGCTCCGTTCGACGATGTGCCCATCATTTTCACATCCGTCACGAAAAAGCAATCGATTTCTCACGCACCAAGTACCGTACAGCCCCACTCGACCGGACAA
>JBJFDD010000056.1:0-3037 GCA_051889815.1 Candidatus Cryptobacteroides sp.
CTACACCTATAGCGAGCCGGGGAACCGCTGGGTCCCTGCCTATGATGTCTATTACAAGGACGACAGGACCCCTGTGGACATCTACGCCTATTATCCGTCCTCCAATCCGGAATCTGTCTCCGCTTACCCATTCCGGGTCTCCATTGACCAGCGTTCGGTTGGCCAATCCGGCCTTTCCGGCTATGAGCAAAGCGATTTTCTCTGGGCTAAAGCGGAAAACAAGACATCTGCCGACAAGGTGGTCATGCTCGATTTCCATCACCGGATGGCAGGAATCAGGGTGACCCTAGTGGAAGGCAGCGGATTCCCTGAAGGAGAATGGGCACTCACTGACAAGAACATCATTGTCAGGAACACTGTCAGGGATGCACTGGTCAACCTTTCGGACGGCTCTGTCACGCCCGCCGGGCAGCCTTCCTACGAAGGAATAATCCCGCTTGAGGATGGTGGCTCCTTCCGGGCAGTAGTTGTCCCGCAGGTTGTCAAGGCCGGTTCAACCTTGATAACGGCAACCATAGGAGGCTGTTCCTACGACCTTGACCGGCAGGCCGACATGACATATTCATCGGGCAAACTGCACAATTTCACCCTGACTGTGAACAAACGCCCGGAGGGTGGCTATGAGGTTTCATTTGCACAGGGCCGCATTTCCGACTGGGAGAATGACGGTTATTCCCATGAAGCTGCAGCCAAGGAATATACCGTCGTCAATGTTGATACTCCCGGCACTATCGATGCTGTAATCAACGCAAGCGGCCGCCAGCTGACAAAGGTCCGCAACTTGAAGGTCACAGGAACCATCAATTCCAGGGATTTCGAGGTGATGAACCGCCGGATGGTCAATCTCTCTTCCCTGAACCTCAAGGAAGCGGTCATTGTCGCTGATGATTCCAACCCTGCAGACAGGATTCCGAATGGTGCTTTCTTCGAGAAGTTCAGCCTGATTTCAATAGTGTTGCCCGACAGGCTGAAGACTATCGGAGGCGGAGCCTTCGCCCACACCAGCATTACTGGTTCCCTGATTATTCCGGAGGGCGTCGTGACCCTTGAGGATGGCTGTTTTTCCGAATGCAGTTCCCTTACCGGCCAACTCAGCCTTCCTTCAACCCTGAAGCACATCGGAACCTCGACAGACAGGAATGAATGGAGCGGAGTTTTCCTGGGCTGCAACTTCGTCTGCAATCTCAACCTTCCGGATGGACTCGAGACAATAGGTTCCGGGGCCTTCTGCCGCTGCAGGAACATCTATGGTGAAATAGAAATACCAGAGTCTGTCAGCAGCATCAACTACAGGTCCTTCGCTTTCATGGATGACGTGAGGGGAATGCTACGGATTCCACAGAATGTCGGCATAATCCCGGAGGATTGTTTCTGCGGTTCCGGATTCGACGGGAGCCTTATCCTCCATGATGGGATAATGAGCATCGAAAGGTCCGCGTTCAAGGACACGGGACTGAAGGGTGAACTTCATCTTCCGAAGAATCTCGAAGTTGTCAGCGACGATGCTTTCGGCAACTGCGACTTTTCCGGGACACTTGTCCTTCCTCCGAGCCTCAAGCGTATAGGCGACAGGGCTTTCGAAAACAACAGCAGGCTCATCGGCACCATTGAAATCCCGGAAGGAGTGCTGAGTATCGGCACGAAGGCTTTCTGCAATTGCATGATGCTGGAGGGCCTGATCTTTCCGGAAAGTCTCGAAAGTATTCTTGACGGCGAAGGTGGAGCCTTTGAGAATTGTTTCAGCATCGGCAGGATTGTCTGCCGGAGCCGGATTCCTCCGATTGCCAATGCAGTATGTTTCAACGGAGTCGCAAAGGACAATTTCGTGCTGGAAGTTCCTGAAGGTTCGGAACAACTGTACCGTGCCGCAAACGGATGGAGCACTTTCAAGCGCATTTCATCCAGCCGGAACATTGCCCTCAGCCGAAAGGTCATCAGCGCTTTGAATTCACCGGTCTCAAGGACAGTGACCCTCTTTGCGGATGGCCCTTGGAGGGTCGTCTCCTGTCCGTCCTGGGTTTGTACAGATGCCGTTGAAGGAAGCGGAAAGACTGACCTTGTCATCACTTTCAGCGCTAAGCCCCAGAATGGCAGCAACAGGTACGGTGAGATAGTATTTGCACTCGAATCTGGAGATTACAAGGCTTCTCTTGAAGTTGCGCAATACGACAGTCCAACACCGGAGGACACTCCTGTCCAACTGCAGAAGGCAACCTGCAGCCAGGGAATCGATGTGGTGATTCTATGTGACGGATTCACTGCTGAGGAAGTCAGTCCCGGCAAAACCGTTGAATTGGCCTCGGAAGCTGCTGGACACCTGCTTTCAATCCCTCCGTTCTCAACATTCGCCGACCGTTTCAACGTCTGGACTGCCGTCTCGGTGTCGGATGATTCCGGAGTCAACTCATTGAACACTCCCATTGATACCAGATTCGGCTGCCTGGCCTCTGATGTCAGCGTAGTCTGCGGCGACAAGGATTCTCTCCTTGAATATGTCCGTACGGTGTTCGGTTTTGACCAGCAGCGGCTTTCCAGGACTCTTGTCATCCTTCTCCCGAACACTTCTGACTACGATGGCTCGGCAGACTCCGATCCTCAATGTCTCGGAATAGCCTGCTGTCCCGTGAGCGGAAGTGCCTATCCGATGGATTTCAGGGGGATGGTCCAGTACTGGGCAGGAGGAAGGGCCTTCGGCCGCCTTGCCGATGAGTCCGTCCGTTCCAATTCTTTCTTCTCCTCTTCGGGTGAAGTCCTGGACATGCAGGCAAAAGGTTGGTACCGAAATGTTTCGATTTCCGGAAAGCCATCTGACACACCATGGGGCTATTTCGTGAGGCACCCATCATATTCATTGTTCGTGGATGTCTTCGAGGGGGCCATGGGTTGCTCCCGCGGCATATTCAGGAGCGAACAGAACAGTTGCATGCTGTCAAGGATTCCGTACTACAACACCATCAGCCGCCATGAACTGATGCGCCGTATCCTCGAATGTTCCGGAGAGGAATTCAGCATGGGGTTTTTTCTTGAAAATGACAGA
>JBJFDD010000057.1:0-3022 GCA_051889815.1 Candidatus Cryptobacteroides sp.
AATCCCCTGGTGGAATATTCAGACATCCCTAATTCGCTGGCAGGGACTGCAGTGATGAAGGAAATGAGCCTCAGCGGACGATATGTCCCCCAAAAGGGGATGCCGGAGGACTTGTCGTTCATCGTGGATTCGATGTCGGTGACAGGATGCTTCCGGGATGGCAGTCTCGCTTTCGGACTTGACCGGCTTGAACTGGCAGGAGAGGGTGAAGCCTACAGTCTTGCGCTGGCATCGTCTGTCGATATGGTTTCCGGAGGCACAAAGAAACTGAGCATACCCTTGGGACTGGAAGCCGGACTATTCCCTGATGCAGGCCGCAAGGTCCATCAGATCAAAGGTCTGAAAGCTTCAGTGGCATCGCTTGACATCGAAGGGGAGGCGCTGGTTGACCTGTCCGGAGACCATCCTTGCTTCACGGCAGATGCGGCCATCGACAGGGAAAGCCTCGCGGAGATCAAGGATTATCTTACCGGTCTGTATCCGGAACTGAAACAGCTCCGGACCGATGCCCGGATCAGCACGAGAGTCCATCTTGAGGGCCTGCTTGAGGACACCGCAAGAATCCTGACAGAAGTGGAGGATTTCCGGTTCACTGCCGGGGGACTCAGGCTCAACCTGTCCGGAAAGTCGGACAACATCCTTGAGGAAGACCCGAAGTTTGAAATCGAGGGGAATCTCCATGCGGCCCTGGATTCCCTGGCGAGCTACCTCCCCGACAGCCTTGAAGTGACGGCATCGGGCAAGCTCGACGGCAAGGTCGGCGGTAGCTTCCGGCTTTCGGAGCTGGACCCTTTCAATTTCTCCGGAATCGGGCTGGAATGCGAACTCCGGAGCAACGGAATCGACATCACAGAAAGAAGGGATTCCATCACAGCCCACCTGGGAAGCACGGTAGCCACTGTCGGCAAAGGTCCTGACGCAAAGACAAGAATATCTGCCCGCGTGGACAGTCTTTTCGCTGAATATGGCACCTCAACCTTCATCAGAGGTACCGGAATCCACCTCTTCGCCCACAACACGGACGAAGCAGTCGACGGAGCAGAATCCAACCATCCCCTCCACGGGCATCTTGAAATCGGGTCTGCAGGAATGATGGACATGGATCTCAACTTCGTCGGGGTCAAGTCATCAGAAAATGTCTTCCAAATAAGGAGGCATGTCCGTGATGGCAGGAATGTTCCTCACCTGAACCTTTCCACTGACAACGAAAGAATCATCATCAGGGCTGATGCCAACAGGATTTCTGCAGACGGGCTTTCAATGGAGGTCAATGCCAATCCGGCGAAACCAAGAGCCAGGACCAGACGGCGCGACCTGCCACCTGCCCTGCAGGATTCCCTGAAGCAGGAAATCAACATCCAGTTGGGCGAGAGCGTGATGAAATACTACCGGAACTGGGACCTCGACGGGGCCATCCACATGAACGGATGTTCAGTCATAACTCCGCACTTCCCTCTTGAGAACAGGATCACGGGTCTTGAGGGCAGGTTCAACAATGACCGGATTGACCTCTCGGGAGTAAGATTCGAGTCCGGGACTTCCGACATCAGCGCGACAGGCTCGGTCAGCGGAATACGCCGGGCTCTTTCGCCGCGTCACGGGAAACTGATTCTCAGCCTCGACCTCAATTCGGACTTCATCGACCTCAACCAGATATTCACAGCACTTGCTGCCGGGGAGAAATTCCGGGAAACGGAAAAGGCCGGGCTTGCCACCGGGGGATCCGACAGCGAGTACCTCACTTCAATCCAGCAGCAGGCCGCGGAGGACACCCTGGCGCAGAGCGCCGCCCTCATCATCCCGGCCGGGGTTGAGGCCCGGTTCACGGTCAACGCCAGCACGCTGAAATATTCAGAGATGGAAACTTCCTGGTTCTCCTCTGACATCATCATGAAGGATAGGTGCCTCCAGCTGACGAATGCGCTGGCGATGACAAACATGGGAGATGTCTTCCTGGAGGGATTCTACTCCAGCCGGTCGAAGGATGACCTCAAGGCTGGTTTCGACTTCACGCTCTCGAATGTCACCGCGGAAAAGGTCATCAGCCTCTTCCCGGCGGTGGACAGCATCATGCCGATGCTCCAGGCCTTCAACGGACTCCTGGACTGCGAAATCGCCGCCACCGCATCGATTGACTCTTCAATGAGCCTCATCATGCCGAGCATCAGCGGAATCGTCAAGATTGACGGGAAGGACCTCTCACTGGCCGACAGCGAAAGCCTCAACAAGCTTCGCAAGACACTGATGTTCAAGGATAAAGACTCCAGTTACATCGACAACATGTCCATCAGGGGAATCGTCAGGGACAACCTGCTGGAGATTTTCCCTTTCATAATGAAAGTGGACCGCTACACGGTTGCAATCGATGGGAAACAGCAATTCGACCAGAATTTCCGGTATCATCTTTCGGCAATCAAATCACCGATTCCAATGCGTTTCGGGGTCAATCTCAACGGAAACTTCGAGGACTGGAAATGGAGAATTGGAAAGGCCAGGTACAAAAGCACGAAGATTCCTCTGTTCGACAACGAAGTGGATGACCTGAGGCACAACCTCATGACGGCAATCCACACAATTTTCGACAAGGGCGTGGATGATGCCCTGCGCAGCAACGAGGCCTCCCAGGAAGCCATCGAGAACAAAAAGACGGAAATTGAATATGCGGCCGGGGACACCGGTGAACTGAATGAGGCAGAGAAGACTCTATGGGAGACTCTTCGGAACAGCCTGCCCGAAGGCAGGAAATCAAAGGGATTTGAAAATTAGGAATTTGTAAGTATCTTTGCATTTCCTTTCGGACAGCGAAGCTGAGGCAGCTTCCCAAGGCCAATGTTTCCAGAAGAGGTACGGTCATCATCCCGACCTCCCGCCGGAAGGTTTTGCGGGCGTGTTGAAATTGGTAGACAAGCCAGACTTAGGATCTGGTGCTTCGGCGTATGGGTTCGAGTCCATTCGCCCGCACGAAAGGAGGCTGACTCAAAAGGTCAGCTTCTTTTATTTGTAGAATGATGGAGTCAGGAGG
>JBJFDD010000058.1:0-3021 GCA_051889815.1 Candidatus Cryptobacteroides sp.
TATCTCGCTCACCTGGATTTCGGGAAGCCCGTTCTGCATCGTCACAAGGACCCCGTCGTCGGCAAGATAGTCCTTCAGGAAATTGACGACCCCGACATTGAACTGCTGCTTTGTCATCAGGAATATTATGTCGTACAGCCCGCTCATCTCTTCGGGAGTGAAGGCCGTGACTGCCTGGGTGAAATTGACTGTGCCTGTGATTCTGGCGCCGTGGCTGCGGAGTGCCTCGACATGGGCTTTGTTCCTGTTGATAAGGTCGATGTGCCGACCTCCCCTTTCGATGTAGGCCCCAAGGACTGTTCCCAGTGAGCCGGCTCCGTAAATTGCTGCTCGCATATTCAAATAAGTTTGAAGGTAAACAAATATAAGAAAAATATGTATATTTACCACTGTCAACTGACATCCTTTAAATTACATCAGCATGAAAAAGTACATCGCAGAGTGCATCGGAACAGCAGTTCTGACACTCATGGGCTGCGGAACAGCAGTCTTCGTAGGTTGCGGCACCCCGGCCGGAGTAGTCGGCACAGCCATCGCTTTCGGTCTTTCGGTCATCGCCATGGCCTACACAATCGGTTCAATCTCAGGATGCCACATCAACCCTGCCATCACCCTCGGAGTCGCGCTTTCCGGCCGCATGAGCTGGAAGGACGCCTGCGGCTATTGGGCTGGCCAGCTGGTCGGTGGTGCCATCGGGGCAGCAATCCTCTTCGCAATCTGCTCAGTTTCAGGAGTCGAGATGGGAGGAGCCAACGGAGTCGCCAATGCCGGCGGAATCTGCGGAGCCCTTCTCGTGGAGATTGTAGCCACCTTCATCTTTGTCCTTGTGGTCCTTGGGACAACCGATGAAAAGAAAGGAGCCGGCAACCTCGCAGGCATCGCAATCGGTCTCACTCTCATCCTCGTGCACCTGGTCTGCATCAACCTCACCGGCACATCAGTCAACCCAGCCCGTTCATTCGGCCCTGCCATCTTCGTCGGAGGTGCAGCCCTGAAGGATGTCTGGGTATTCTTCGTCGGTCCTCTCCTCGGAGCAGCCCTCGCAGCTGGCGTCTGGGCAGGCCTCGGCTCTGAATGCAAGAAGTAACGCCCTCCCGGGCGCCGACAAAAGTGCACCCCGGCGATTGCCGTGGTGCACTTTTGTCTTTGGGGGCAGAAGAGGATACGGGCGGCATCTCTGCCACGCGACCATGCCTCTGAAGCCCTTGTGGGTAAGGGTGCCGTGTCAGGCGCGCCTGATACCGGCAATATTGATTGTAAAAATATCTGTTATCATTTATTTTTGATACACTCAGGCGGGCAAGGGTAATTTTTTGGTGGAATTTCCGTATATTTAAACGTAATTTGCGATTATGGCGAGAAAAGTCCTATACACCAAGAGACAGATTGTCCTGGTAGCCATTGACATCATACGGAAGGAGGGGTCTTCCAACCTCTCTTCCAGAAGTATCGGCAAGGCCCTGGGATGCTCCGTCAGCCCCATATTCAGGACATATTCGACTATGGAAGACCTCCTGGCGGATGTCAGGAAGGAAGTCGAGCAGTTTTTCTTGAAATATGTTTCCGACGTGTGCGAGTTCCATCCTGCATTCAAGGAATTCGGAATGAGGCTCATACGTTTTTCCAAGCTTGAACCGAAACTCTTTTCTTTCATGTTCCTTGAATATGAAGGACAAAGTGAATATGTGGACGAAGTGGCTCGTAAATGCCTGGAACAGACCAAGGTGGAGTGCGGAATCACTTCCGCGCAGGCTGAATATCTCTACTCCCAGTCCTGGCCCTACGTCGTGGGCCTGGCGAGCCTGTGCAACAAGGATCCCGGGATATTCACTGAGGAATATGTGTCATATTCATTGTCAATGCAGTTCGCGGCTCTTATCGGACTTGTAAAGTCCGGCAAGGCGGTGGAGAATGTCGAGCCGCGGCTTGTCCCGGAAGGGGAAAGGGTGTTCCTCCGCAAATGGCATGAGGCTGACTCCTCCAATCTTTTCGCCTTCAGCCACGATCCCGAACTTCTCGCGTTCCCCGGATGGCATCCGCTCCGCGATGAGGCAGAAAGCCGTGATGTCATCCGCCGTGTGCTTTCCAGGGAAGCCTCATGGGCAATTGCCTTGCAGGATACCGGAAAACTGATCGGGAACATCGGCTACCGCACTTCGGTCACAAGCCGGCTTCCCCTGGCAGATGACGAAGCCGAGGTTGTCTTCTGGATTCCGAAGCAGTACCGGACTTCCGAGCTTTGCATTGAATCGGTTGACCTGCTGCTCGGGCACTGCCGCAAAATCGGCATATTCCGAACTCTCTATTGCCAGTTTCCAGCCGCCCTTCCAGACATCGGGACAATCCTGCTGGGCAGCGGCTTCTCCTACCCTCAGTCAGCTGGGCTTTCCGATGGCTCTGTCCCTTCCGCCAAACCATCCCGCGGGTCCCTCCCGCAACGGATCGATGCTACAAGAGATGTTGATGGATGCGAATTCCGGGTGATGCAGTTGAGACTATCATAGGGCACCATTACCGCTCACGAGGCGAGGGTACTGAAGATGGTCGCGGACTACCGAACCTGACCGAGACCCGCCCGCGGCCAGAATAAAGGCCGATTTCCTGGCCGCACCAGAGGAAGTTGAGGGTGCCCCCAGAGACCTTATCTTGAAACTATATACCTAATTGCCTCCAGAGGGTGATGGAGTATCATCCTCGGGCCGCTGAAACGCATCACTGCCCGGATCCTCTCACGCATATCCGGACGGTAGCAGTGCACAGGACACTTGTGGCACTTGGTCTTGGCGTTTCCGAACTTGCAGCGGTCCAGCCGTGCCAGGGAATAATCCAGCAACTCCCTGCACTCACCACACAGCTCCGGGCTGCCGTGGTTCTTCCGGCACCACAGCTCAATCATATGCCTGACCGTCCTCTTCTCCCACTCAATGCGTCCCATATTCTATTCAACTGGAATCATTTCAACATTTTCAAGAACCCGGTCCAGCTGACCGACATAATAGAACGGAAGATTGATCAACTTGA
>JBJFDD010000059.1:0-3008 GCA_051889815.1 Candidatus Cryptobacteroides sp.
GAATGGCTTCTCTGAAGGAAATAAAGGGCAGGATTGCTTCTGTACGCGCAACGCTGAAGATTACTTCGGCGATGAAGATGGTCGCGTCCGCAAAACTCCACAAGGCCCAGCAGGCGATAGGGAACATGCTGCCTTACGAGAAGCAGCTCCACGGCATGCTGGCGGAAGTCATCTCCGCGGCCAGGGCAAAGGGAGTCGGGACGTCAGAATATTCATTGACAGTCGTGCGTCCCGTCAGGAAGGTTGCCGTCGTGGCCTTTTCATCCAATTCCTCGCTCTGCGGCGCTTTCAACGCCAACGTCATCAGGGAGGCGCTTTCTGTGGTTGATGAATATTCCGCCGCGGGTCTTGCCGCCTCCGACATCACTGTCTTTTCCGTCGGGAAGAAGATGGCCGAGGCGATGAAGAAAGCTGGCATGGAAAGCCCTGCGGACTATTCTTCAATGGTGGCCAGTCCTTCCTATGAGGCAGCCTCAGCCCTTGCCGGGGAACTCCTTGAGGGCTTTCTGGACGGGCGTTTCGACAAGGTGGAACTGGTCTTCACCCACTTCCGTTCGACGGCTTCCCAGACCATTTCACGCCAGACGTATCTTCCGATGTCCATCCCGCAGGAAGAGGAAACGGGCGCGAGTCCGGAGGACCTTATCGTGGAGCCTTCCGTCTCCGGGCTGATGGAGACACTGCTGCCGAAGGTCGTGCGGCTGAAGATATATTCGACATTGCTGGACACCCTTGCTGCGGAACACGCCGCCCGCACCGTGGCGATGCAGACGGCTACCGACAACGGTAATGATCTTCTTTCCGAACTGACTCTCGAGTACAACAAGGGTCGTCAGCAGAAGATCACTTCCGAGATTCTGGACCTTGTCGGCGCCACTCTCCAGTAGCTCAGTCCAGCTTCTTTTGCAGTTCTATTCTTCCGGGTACAGCAGGTATGGCTTGCGCAGAGCTTTGAAGGCTTCGACGTCCGGGGCCCAGCGCGCGGCGATGCTGTCGGGGTCCGCTCCGCTTTCTATCATTTCCCTGACATAACCCTGTCCTGTGAGCAGTTCGAAATGGTTGTTTGTCCCGAAGAAAGGGTCTCCCAGGTCCAGGGACCTGTAGGCGTCGATTACATGCCGCAGGGCAATCTTCTCCTTCCAGACCTGCTCCAGCGGCATCAGCCTGAGGTCCCTGCCGTGACATTCCTGGTCCTGATAGCGCGGATGTTTCGCTCCCGGAATGCTTCGCGGAGTGAATGTGAAGGAATATTCAGAAGCATCCAGGCCGGGATGTCCGAAGACTTCGAAGGCGAAGTCCGTGCCTCTTGCCGGGGTGGCCACCGTGCCCTCGAAATAGCAGGTCGAGGAGTAGAGATAGACGGATTTCATGTCCTTGAGATTCGGTGACGGAGGCAGGATGAGGCAGTAGCGCATGTCTCTGGTGTAGTTGCGGCAAGGGATGACTTCCAGTTCGCACCTGAGGTCTCCGTCAATCCAGCCTTCCCCGTTGATCATCAGGGCGAGTTCCCCGAGGGTCATTCCGTGGACCGTACAGATCGGAAGCCAGCCTATTCCTGACTTGTATTTCATGTCGAGGATGGCTCCGTCGGTGTAGAATCCGTTCGGGTTCGGGCGGTCGAGCACAATCATCTTTTTCCCGTAGCGGGCACAGGCTTCCATCAGGTGGTGCATGGTGATGTAGTAGGTGTAGTAGCGCAGGCCGACGTCCTGGATGTCCACCAGCAGGATGTCGAACTTGTCCATGCTCGCTGCCGACGGCAGATGAGTCCCGGTTTCGTAGAGCGAGAGAATCTCCACTCCGGTCTGTTCATCTACGCTGCTCTTTACGTGTTCACCGGCATCTGCAGTGCCCCTGAAGCCATGTTCGGGTGAGAATATGGCGGTCACATCGACTCCCTTCCCGAGCAGTGCATCCACGATGTGCGGCCCATATTCAATCCTGCCTCCCGGTTCGGAAGGCTCAAGGAAAGGAATCATCGCAGCGGCCTGAAGCTCAGGACCGTTGCCTTCGGGAAGGAAACAGCCCCCGTAAGGAGCCAGGGCGTCATGCAGTTTCGACCCTTTGACCTTGTCCCCGACAATTCCGGTCTGGTTGCTGAATATGGCGACCCGCTTCCCTTCAATCAAGGGAAGGTACTCGTCGAACTGTTCGTCTCCGAGGATGATCCGGTCTTCCCCGATGCATTCCTTTACGCCGTCATTGTCGGCGGATGCGGAAAGCATGGCGAAGGCGAAGGCGGTGATGAGTGAGAATGTTCTTTTCATGTTTATGCCCGATTCCCGTTTTCAGATTGATTGGTTCAGTGTCTTTTCAGTGTTGGCTGCCTTGGTTGCATTGGTGCTGCCCTGTGTCCCAGTGCTGCTCCTGGCCAGGCTGGCCGGGTTGTCTGCTTTGGCCGGCTTGACGGCACTGTCTGTTATGGTTGGCCTGTCTGATTTGTCGGCAATCCGGATGGTCAGTTCCACCTCATCGGTTTTCAGACGGATTTTGAGCCACTCCAGAAGTTTTCCCTCCGCCTCGTCCTTCATCTTTGAGGATACTGACGCATTGACGAAGGTCTTCCTGGTGACAGCAAGACTGTCCGTGCTCACACTGCTTCCCCTGCTTATTCCGAGCGTAAGGATTTCCGGGTAGAAACTTTTGGCCTCCCTTGCAATCTGGAGGAACGGTATGCTGTCGTTCTTATATTCATTGAGCTCCTTTTTCAGTTCTTCCACTTCCTGCTCCTTGGCAATGAGCTGCTTTTCGGTGTTGGCATAGATGTCCTTGACTATGTCGGCGACCAGCAGGTTCTTCGATGACTTGTTCTCCTTGATGCTGACCTGCGTTGGCTTGATTCCATAACTGCCTGCGGATTCTATGAGGGCGGCAGTCTGGTCTTCGTCGAGTTTCTCCCCGCTGAGGTAGATCTCAAGCATGTTGTCGCCTCTTTCGTGGGTGATGATGTAGTCGTAGATTATTGCATTGTCCAGGGATTTGTTGTCCTGGACAAAGGCGGTGGCACG
>JBJFDD010000060.1:0-2991 GCA_051889815.1 Candidatus Cryptobacteroides sp.
TTACAATGTCGATGAGAACGGCTTCTACGGCCGTTTCGGAGGGGCTTATATTCCAGAAATCCTCTACAAGACGGTACAGGACCTGAAGGAAGCTTATCTTCCGATTATAGGAAGTGAGGAATTCCTCCAGGAGTACAGCAGCCTGCTCAAGGACTATGTCGGAAGGCCTTCTCCTCTTTATCACGCCCGGAGGCTGAGTGCAAAGTACGGTTGCAACATCTTCCTCAAAAGGGAGGATCTGAATCACACAGGTGCCCACAAGATCAACAATGCCATAGGCCAGGTGCTGATTGCCAAGAAGATGGGAAAGACCAGGATCGTAGCAGAAACTGGAGCCGGACAGCATGGAGTGGCGACTGCAACTGTCTGCGCCCTGATGGGTATGCCTTGCAGGGTCTATATGGGGGCTACCGATGTGAAGAGGCAGCGTCCCAATGTTGAGAGGATGAGGATGCTGGGGGCGGAAGTCTTTCCGGTCGAGAGCGGTAACAAGACCCTCAAGGATGCGACCAATGAGGCAATCAGGGACTGGTGCTGCCATCCTTCGGACACTTTCTATGTGATAGGAAGTACTGTCGGACCGCATCCCTATCCGGACCTGGTGGCAAGGCTGCAGTCTGTCATCAGCGAAGAAATCAAGTGGCAGTTGGAGGAAAAGGTCGGGAGGGACTATCCTGACTATCTGATGGCCTGCGTCGGCGGAGGCTCCAATGCGGCGGGCACCATATTCCATTACCTTGATGACGAAAGAGTCAGGATTGTGCTGGGAGAGGCTGGCGGACTCGGCTATGAAACTGCACAGACCGCCGCGTCCCTGACTATCGGTACGGTCGGAATCCTTCACGGAAGCCGGATCAGGCTGATGCAGACGGAGGATGGCCAGATCATCGAGCCGTATTCAATCTCGGCGGGTCTGGATTACCCCGGAACAGGTCCCCTGCACTGCAACCTGCACGAACAGGGGAGGGCGGAAGTACTTCCTGTCAATGATGATGAAGCCCTCAGGGCTGCTTTTGAGCTGACCCGGCTTGAAGGAATCATTCCGGCGCTGGAATCCAGCCACGCTCTTGCGCTGCTCCCCAGACTCAAGGACAGATTCCGCAAGGAAGATATCGTGGTCCTGACGGTTTCCGGCAGGGGAGACAAGGACCTTGAGACCTATATGAACAATTTTGAAGCCTTCGGCCGGTAGCAGGCCTTTCCAGAGATGAAATATTCATACACACTTCAGACAAGGCGTATGCTTGCCGACCTTCTGACTCCGGTCAGCGCCTACCTCCGCTTGAGGGATACCTCGGACAAGAGCATACTGATGGAATCGAGCGACTACCATTCGGGGAAAAACGCTCATTCCTTCATCGGAGTCAATCCGATAGCGGAAGTTTCAATAAGCCACGGTAAAGGAATATGCCGCTTTCCGGGCAACCTGGTGACTGAACGCGAAATCGGGAAGGACTACCGGAGCGATGACCTTATCCGGGAATTCATGGACAGTTTCGAATTCGAAGGGGAGCCCCTGGGCATAGTTTCCCTATGGGGATTTACTTCTTTCAATGCAGTCCGATATTTCGAGAACATTCCGGTAAAGGACGAGACGATGGACAGGAACGATGCTCCGGACATGCTCTACATCCTATTCCGTGACATCATCGTGTTCGACCATTTCAACAACATTATGTACCTGCATGAACTGGTACCCCGGGGTGAAAAGCCTTCCGGCGAGGAAATAGTAATGAAACTCAACAGGATGAGCGTCCCGCTTTACGATTTCCGCAGCATCGGAGAGGTCACATCGACCCTGACCGACGAGCAGCACAAGGAGAACATCCGGCGGGGAATAGCCCACTGCAAGCGCGGGGATGTGTTCCAGATTGTCCTTTCAAGGAGATTTGTTCAGAAATACGAAGGTGATGACTTCAAGCTCTATCGCGCCCTCCGCTCGATCAACCCTTCACCGTATCTTTTCTATATGGATTTCGGCGGCTTCCGTCTATTTGGAAGTTCGCCAGAGACCCATTGCCGGATTGAGAAGGAGCAGGACGGTTTCAGGGCTTTCATCGACCCGATTGCCGGAACCACCAGACGTACCGGAGACGCGGTGCAGGACAGGAAGAATGCCGACTACCTGAAGAACGACCCGAAGGAGAATGCCGAGCATGTGATGCTTGTCGACCTTGCCCGCAATGACCTCAGCAGGAATTGCCACGACGTCAAGGTCGATTTCTACAAGGAACTGCAGTACTACAGCCACGTCATCCATCTGGTGAGCCGTGTGAGCGGAAAACTGAATCCAGGAGCGGACCCGGTCAGGACTTTCATCGACACCTTCCCGGCGGGAACCTTGAGCGGAGCGCCGAAAGTGCGCGCAATGCAGCTTATCAGTGAATATGAACCCCACAACAGGGGAGCTTACGGCGGTTGTGTCGGCAGCATCTCTTTTGACGGTTCGCTCAATCAGGCGATAACTATCCGCACCTTCGTCAGCAGGAACAACTGCCTCTGGTTCCAGGCGGGAGGCGGAATAGTCGCCAGGAGCAATGAGGACTATGAACTTCAGGAGGTAAACAACAAACTCGGCGCACTCAGGCGCGCCATCATCGCGGCGGAACAATTATGAAGACAGCAATAATAGACAATTACGACAGCTTCACCTACAATCTGGTACATCTTGTCCGGGAGCTGGGCAGCGAAGTGTCGGTGTACAGAAACGACTGTTTCGCGATGGAAGACCTGCAGGATGCGGACAGGATCCTTCTTTCCCCTGGACCCGGCATTCCGAGCGAGGCAGGAAAGCTGATGGACGTGATAAATGAATATTCCGGGGTGAAACCCATTCTTGGAATATGCCTCGGCGAGCAGGCGATAGGGGAATATTTCGGAGGCACCCTGGTGAATCTAGAAGAAGTGTTCCACGGGGTGCAGACCACGGTCCATGTAGTTGCGGACGACGGCATATTCAAAGGCTTGGACAAGGATTTCCCTGTCGGTCGC
>JBJFDD010000061.1:0-2977 GCA_051889815.1 Candidatus Cryptobacteroides sp.
GGATGTCGAGATTTTCCTCGCACACAAGCAGGTTGAGCTCACCAGGCTCCAGAGGATGAGCACCGTGCAGGAGATGCTCGAGAAAATGGGATCGGAGGTCGGGATCCCGGAAAAACCGGCCGAAAGGATAAAATGAAAGCATGAGGGAAGAGATGGCCCAGATGTCACAGAACAAGCCGAAGAAGGAAAGGGACAGGATCGGTCTGATCCTGTACCTTCTCTATGTGTTCTTCCTTGTACTCTCGGTCGTCTTCGTGGTCAGGATTATCTGCATCCAGTGGTTCTGGGAGGTTGACAGCGAGCTCAAGCCTTACTTCCTGCCGTCGAGCATCAGAAGCGTGATAGAGCCGGAACGAGGCGCCATCATCGGATGTGACGGGCAGATCCTGGCACTTTCGACTCCGATGTACCAGCTCTACATGGACTGCACCGTACGAAAGGATTACTTCAGGAAGCACGAGAAGGCTGACTCCCTCGAAAATGCATGGAAGGCCAACGCAAGGTCGTTTGCCGGAGTTTTCGCGGAAGAAAACGGCGGCAGCGCCGAGGAGTGGTACAGCCAGATAATAAAAGGCAGGCAGAACGGAGTGAAATACCTCAAGCTCGGAGGACAGATCGACCGGGAAAGCCTGAACAACCTTGAAGAGAAGACCTTCATGAAAGAGGGCCCGTTCAAGAGCGGAATCATCACGACCAGGAAAGACACCCGTCAATACCCGTTCGGGACGCTTGCGCGAAGGACTATCGGCTATGTCAAGGACAACAGCAACTCAAACGGCAACAACCACATCGGGCTCGAGGGCAAGTACGACTATGTCCTTCACGGAAAGGAAGGTGAGGTCTGGCTCAGGCCGACCGACAACCGGGAAAGGATCCAGAACTACGACAGCACCTATGTCAAGCCGGAGAACGGCTTGGATGTGCGGACGACCCTGGACATTACCCTGCAGGACATCACGGACAAGGCCCTGCGCAGGCAGATTGAAGAGAACCAGGCCATCGAGATGGGCTGTGCAGTGATCATGGAAGTGGAGACTGGGGCCATCAGGGCGATGGTCAACCTGGTCAGGGACCCGAAGGATTCCTCCCTGAACGAGACCTACAACATGGCAATAGGTCTCAATTCCGAGCCAGGCTCGGTCTTCAAGGCAACCACCTTGATGACCGCCCTGGAGGACGGATTCATCAAGTCCCTTGATGATGTCATCCCGACCAACAACGGAATCATCCCGGGCTACCCGCAGGATGAACATGTCATCGGGATGAAGGAGATTTCGATCCTGAAGGGTTTCGAGATATCCTCCAACTATGTCTTCCGCTACCTGGCCGTGAACTACTACAAGGACAACCCGAAGAAGTTTATCGACAAGCTGTACATGTACAAGCTTGGGCAGGCATTCGATTTCGACCTGGAAGGCCTCCAGGAGCCGTATCTCCCATCACCGGAAAGCCCGAAATGGAGTGCGACCGACCTGGGTTCGATCGGGATGGGCTACTCCGTCCAGGAGACGCCACTGCATATTCTCACATTCTACAACGCAATCGCCAACAAGGGGAAGATGATGAAACCCTACCTTGTGGAAAGCATCGGGAAGGACGGGACGGTAAAGAAGAAAATGGGGCCGAGCGTACTGAACGCCTCCATCTGTTCAAGGGCGACTGCAGACACTCTCCTCAGGGCGATGAAGGCTGTCACCTCGGAAGGAACCGCCACAAGGCTCAAGGGGGCCAGGCTGCAGGTCGCCGGCAAGACGGGAACCTCAAGACAGGTCCTCTCACAGGAAGAAATCAAGCGCTACGGGATGTCCACACCTTATGTCACGAAGGACGGAAGCTACCACAACCTGGCAACATTCGTCGGGTTCTTCCCTGCCGATGCCCCGAAATACAGCGCAATCATCTGCCTGAAGTCCGGGCTGATAAGAGGAAGCCTCTATGGAGGAGTTCTCCCGGCAGCCGCGATACGCGAAATAGTGGACAAGATCTACGCCCTGGATTCCAGCTGGAGCCAGCCTCTGGAAAGAGCGGCCGGAGTGCCGGTGATGAAGCTGGACAGGGAAGCCGGAGAGACTGTTGCTGAAGGGAAACCGGAAGTCCCGGATGTCACCGGTCTCGGTCTGATGGATGCCTTGTATCTGATTGAAAACAATGGGCTGAAGTGCAAGTATTCAGGTACGGGCCATGTGGTCTCCCAGAGTCCCAAGGGAGGTCAGGGTGCCGCAAAGGGTACAACAGTCAACATAGTACTGAAATAGGATGAAACTGGAAGCTTTGATAAAAAATATAGGTGCGGTCCAGGTCCGGGGCAACAAAGATGTCCCGGTGAGCGACATCTGCAGCGACTCCAGGAAAGTCACACCGGGAGCCCTGTTCGTTGCCGTCAAAGGTTTTGGCAGTGACGGGCACTCTTTCATAGGGAAGGCAATCGGAAACGGGGCTTCAGCCATAGTATTCGAAGAAGAAGGAGCCGACAGGGAGGTCCCTGCAGGCATCACGACCGTCAGGGTGAAGGATTCCAGACACGCTCTTGCAATCATTGCTGCCAACTTCCATGACAATCCGTCAAGGAAGCTGAAACTGGTAGGAATTACCGGCACCAACGGAAAGACAACCACTGTGACCTTGCTGTACAACCTCTTCATGGGAGAGGGGTACAACTGCGGCCTTCTTTCCACCATCGCCAACTATGTCGGGAAAACCCGTACCGAGACCACCAACACGACTTCCGATCCGATCACGATCAACCGCCTGCTCGCAGAAATGGCGGAAGAGGGTTGTGAATATTGCTTCATGGAGGTCAGTTCCATCGGAGTCGAGCAGAAGAGGGTCGCAGGACTCGAATTCACGGCAGGAATATTCTCGAACCTGACCCACGACCATCTCGATTACCACAAGACATTCGCTGAATATCTCCGGTGCAAGAAACTGTTCTTCGATTCCCTGCCATGCGGTGCGAAGGCCATTGTCAACACCGACG
>JBJFDD010000062.1:0-2943 GCA_051889815.1 Candidatus Cryptobacteroides sp.
CGGGCAGTCAATTCGTTCCACCATTCGGAGCCATTCTGGTACTACCTTACCTGCATCTGGTATGTCGCCGCACCGTACTTCTTCGCAGCAATCGGTGCCCTAGGAGTTTCTGCTGCAGCCTTTTTCCGCAAAAAGGAAATTACAGACCTGGAACTGCTCTTTTCCACCACTGTCATCTCCACTGTAGCCATGCTCTCTTGCTTCAGCGGAAAACTTGCAATCTACATCGCACCGGTTCTTCCTTTCCTGGTCTATCTTTTCCCCCTCGTGGAGGAACGCACAGGCTGGAAGAAATGGATGGGACCGGCACTTGCTGTCCCGGCAGGGCTGCTAGCCCTTGCAGGCATCTGCGTTGCAGCTATAATCTGCTTCCGGCCGGAGAGCATCATGGCAGTGCTTGGTGACTACAGTTTCGTCATCAGCGGTTTGACCCTTGCTGCGGGAATCAGCCTTGCAACCCTTCCGACTGCAGGAATATTCTTCATCGCCCGTGAAAAAGGCTGGACAAAGGGAGTTTTCTGCATCGCCACAGGAATGCTGCTGACGGTATTCTGCGGATCAATGATGATGCCGCAGATCAACAGTTTCATAGGCTACGGCAATCTCTGCAAGCATATTCCGGGAGGTACTGAAGTCGTCACCCTGCGTGTCCACCGCCCGGAGAACATCGACGTCTATACTGGTCGCCCGGTAACGGACTACGGCAACGACTTCGAGCGTTTCAGGCAGGAGCGGATCGACAATTTCAACGGAGAACCCTACTGCCTTCTCATCAGGGAGAAACGAGCTTTGGAACATCCTGAAATAATGGAGCTTGCAACTGCCAACGGTTCGGAAAAAGTCGGGGAATTCCTGATAGTCACAGTAAAGAAAATACCACAGATAACAACTCAAACCAACGACCGATGTCAAACCACAGAACAATCAGAAGGTTCCTCGCAGTCTCTGCCATAGCCTTCGCAACAGCCTCTTCCCTGTCCGCACAGGGCTATGTCCCTTCAGAAGAAAACCTCCTCAACCGGAAGGAATTCTCCGAATCCCGCTTCGGGATATTCATCCATTGGGGAATATATTCAATGCTCGGGGACGGTGAATGGGCAATGCACAACCTCGGCATGACGGTGGATGAATATTCCCACCTCGCCGCCGGTTTCTGCCCGTCCCGCTTCGATGCCAGGGAATGGGTGCATCTCTTCAAGGAAGCTGGGGCCAGGTACATGACAATCACTTCCAGGCACCACGACGGATTTTCCATGTTCGCGACGAAGGCCTCGCCCTACAACATTGTGGATGCTACCCCATTCAAGAGGGATGTGCTGAAGGAACTCGCGGAGGCTTGCGCCGAAGAGGGACTGAAACTGAATTTCTATTACTCCCACCTCGACTGGAGCCGGAATGACTACTACCCGAGAGGAAACACCGGACGCACTGCCGGAAGACCCGATGAAGGCGACTGGAACAGCTACCTCAACTTCATGAACACCCAGCTGACCGAGCTTCTGTCGAACTACGGCCCGATCGGGTGCATCTGGTTCGACGGAGTCTGGGACAAGGCCGGAAAAAGCCGCGAGGAACTCGAAAGAACCTGGAAACTCACCGAACAGTACCGGCTGATCCATTCCATCCAGCCGGGAGTGATGATCGGCAACAACCACCACCTCGGAGTCTTCGAGGGAGAAGACATGCAGATGTTCGAGAGGGATCTTCCGGGGCAGAACACAGCCGGCCATTCGGCCCATTCAGTGGTGTCGGAAAACTTGCCGCTGGAAACCTGCCAGACAATCAACAACAACTGGGGCTACCAGGTCCGTGACAATGCCTACAAGAGTGTCGATGAACTGATCCGCCTCCTGGTGAAGACCGCTTCGAACAATGCGAACCTGCTCCTGAACATCGGTCCGAGACCCGACGGGACCATTCCGGAAGAGGCTGCCGAAAGACTCAGGGCAATGGGAAAATGGCTGGGGAAATACGGAGAGACAATCTACGGGACCTGCGGCGGCTGTGTAAAGGAGCAGAGCTGGGGTGTCACCACACAGAAGGAGAACCGGCTCTATCTGCACGTGCTCAATCCTGCAGGAACTATCCTGGTTCCCATCAGCGGCAGCAAACTGCTCAATGCTGTCAGTTTCGATGACGGCAACAAGGTAAAATACACACAACTGCCTGAAGGAATCGTGCTGACCCTTCCGGAACGCCCCGAGGGCACAACCGACCAGATCATCACTCTTACCTTCAAGCAGCTGTAAGGGGGAACCTTGGCCTGCTATTCTTCGGGCGGGAAGCAGTGGCGTGCATAGTTGATGCCCAGGGCATCATAGCGTCTTGCCATTGCTTCCAGTCTTCCGACAAACCCGTCGTAGTCCCGTGGCCCAGTTGACCAGGCCGCCTCGCTGAAAGCGTCAAGCCTTGGAAGAAGCATGTACTGCAGATGAGACATGACTGGAACGAACTCAGTCCAGAGGCAGCATTCCACACCCATCACCTGCTCCATCTCGGATGGCGTGTAATTCTCCCCCGGGTCCAGTGAATATGCTGTCCTGAGGTCGAGATTCAGGTTAGCGCCCTTGTGGGCATGAGGCTCCCTGTCGTGGTCAGGACTCTGGTAGTAGTCAAAGTAGCAGTAGAATGCCGGACAGAGGATCACCCTGTTGCCCTGGTCCAGTACCGGCCTGACGCGTTCCGGACCGTAGCGCATCATGACAGCGGCAGTCGAAGAAAGGCCTCCCTGGGCAATCTCGTCCCAGCCTATTATCTTCCGGCCCGCAGACCTGACAAAAGCTTCGACGCGCTTCATCGTGTAGCTCTGGAGTTGATCGACTCCCGAGAGGCCTTCGTCCTCTATGCGCTTGCGGCAATGTGGGCAGGTCTGCCATTCGTCCTTGCGGCACTCATCACCGCCGAGGTGGATGTACTCGGAAGGAAATAGTTCAAAGACTTCCT
>JBJFDD010000063.1:0-1397 GCA_051889815.1 Candidatus Cryptobacteroides sp.
TTGTCCGGTCGAGTGGGGCTGTACGGTACTTGGTGCGTGAGAAATCGATTGCTTTCACATCGATGCAGCGGATGTTCTGGTTCCAAGCCGTTCGGTAATAAAGTTTAAGTGTACTGAGGTCGGTAGCGGACGTGAACTGTGTGGCGCTCGGCAGATTCTCCGGGACCATCCCCTCCCTGTGCTGGGCGCCGATAGGGATGTCGAAGTTGTTGAGAATATGGAATGCCTGGATCACAGTTTCAAAAGAGGTCGCCCACTCTGGAGCGGATGTACTGAAAAGAGCCGCCCTGACAAAGCGTGACGGAGGGGTGAAATCACCTGGAAGACCGAGCATGGCGCTGTTGCCACCGAGTGGAGCGAGCTCGAGGGAGGCATCTGCCGTGGCAGTATTGCCGATTGCAAGTGTCTGGTTTGGAGCAGCTCCCGGCACGAGATTGACATAATTCCGGAGGTTGGTCAGGTGAAACTCGAAACCAGGGGAATTGGTAAGGGTACCGATCGGGTTCTCGTAGAATACCGGCTGTCCGTCAACATATTCAAGGACCACTACCCTGCCGCATGGCTCGCTGAAGCGCCAGTGGACGGTGCCGACTTTAGGGTCGAGACCGGTCACGAGGATCTCGCGGATAGCTTCCTTGACTTCGTCGATGGTCGAACAGGTGGAAAGCGCCCAGCTGACGAGCTGCATGTCGCAAACGGTAGCAGAGGCATGCGCGGGGTCATATTCAGGGTACTCGCCAAACTCGGGAAAGAAGAAGAGGCCTGCGGAGAGGCCAGCCTCGTTGACACCTTCGACGACGAATTTTTCATATTCAGTGAATATGCCGACGTACCCGTATCGTGCAGAGAAGTTCGCTCCGTTCTCGCCTTCCGGCGTGAGAGAGACCTGGGAGTGGTTGCGCGGGACAACAGCGTAGCCGCAGTTCATCGGGTCTTTGAGCCACTCGACGGTACGGGCTACGACTCGGCTGCCATCCTTAGCTTTCAGTCCGATGCCCGTGCAGGCATGGACGTCATCAAGGCCGGCCATCAGAATCACTGACAGCACGACTGCAACAGCCAGAAAATACTTTTTCATAATGCAGAAATTGTCATTACCATCTGTAATCACATGCAAAAACCGTAGCACAGAGGCACTTTTACCGTTTAAGAAATTGACATTTCTTCGAGCGGAATTACCTCCCTTTTGCCAAAAATCAAAGTCGCGTCGCATGGCAGACCAATCCGGGATGGAATATGCTGGTGGGCATTGTACCGGAGGATGGGGTCAACGGATGGGGATTGAACGGATCTGAGAACGGTTCCTACTCGACCGGAATCTGGATGACAGAGACCCATTTTCCCGGGTCAGGCTGGTTCCAGGCGCCATCCACATAACTGAAGCGTGGGGAGGCGGA
>JBJFDD010000063.1:1497-2941 GCA_051889815.1 Candidatus Cryptobacteroides sp.
CCGGGTCAGGCTGGTTCCAGGCGCCATCCACATAACTGAAGCGTGGGGAGGCGGAAATCCGCATATTCATTGATTCAAGGTATCTGACTGCCTTGACGAAGGACTCGTAGAATCGGTCGTAGGGGCCGATATGCTTCAGGCACAATGCTTTGGGCACTTCCGGGAGCCGTTTGAACTTGAGGAAGAAGGTATCGGGAAGGAGGTCTTCGACCTGTTCGCAATATTCAATGTCAATAGAGACGGGGCTGTATTCCTTGTTGTGGTCGATTGTGAAACAATAGCCGGGGAGGGTGCAACGGCAGCCGGCCTCCATCATCGCAGGACCTATCTTTTCGCAGCACAACTGACTGAGTGCCTCATAGTTGGGTATGACCTCACGGTGACTGGCCACGATAATCTCCGGCAGCGAACGGATGGTGAATGTTTCCGAATCATTATCCTGAAGGGTCTCCCGCCAACTGAGCAGCCGCCGCCTACGCTCAGTCAGTTCAATGAGCTGGCGCTCGGTTTGATTGATTTTGAGATCAAGCTGCTCAAGGGTCGGAGATTCCTGCCCGTCTTCCAGAAGTTCGCCGATTTCCTCGAGACTGAACCCGAGTTTCTGCATCTGCCGGATATGATTGAGCCTGTTGACCTGCCCCAGGCTGTAATAGCGGTACCCGGTCCATTCATCCACCAAGTCAGGTTTGAGGAGCCGCTTCTTTTCATAGTGACGCAAAGTCTTGACAGTCACCTGCATAAGCCTTGAAAACTCGCCAATCTTCAGTTTGTTGCTGTACTTTATCATGCTGCATGAACATCTTGCCGCCTACAAAGATAATCCATAACCCAAGGGACGAGTCAAGTCTTTTCAAGATTATTTTATGAATATGCTGCCGTACGCTCGACCTTACCCTCTGTGCAGAGGTGCCGCGGCAGAGGCCCGTCAAAGCGCCGGGCCGGGTACCGGTTCGCGGACTGTCAGCGCTCGGCCCGCATCGGATTGGTGAGGAAGTCCTGATAGGCCAGACGGATGCCGTCTTCCAGTTCGGTCTTGTAGGTCCAGCCCAAGGCGGTGGCCTTGGAGACATCGAGGAGTTTGCGAGGGGTGCCGTTAGGACGGTTGGTGTCCCAGCGGATGGCTCCGGTGTAGCCGACCACACGCGCTACCAGATCTGTCAGTTCCTTGATGGAGAGTTCCTTGCCGGTACCGGCGTTGACTGTTTCATTGCCGGAATAGTTGTTCATCAGGAAGACACAGAGGTTTGCAAGGTCATCTACGTAGAGGAACTCGCGCAGAGGTGAGCCGTCGCCCCAGCAGGTGACCTCAGGAAGGCCGGCCACCTTTGCTTCATGGAAACGCCTGATGAGCGCCGGGAGCACGTGGGAGTGTTCCGGATGGTAATTGTCGTTGGGGCCGTACAGGTTGGTCGGCATCACCGAGATGTAGTCCGTACCGTACTGG
>JBJFDD010000064.1:0-10948 GCA_051889815.1 Candidatus Cryptobacteroides sp.
GCCTTTTGACCAGAAGCGGATTACGTGTCAGGACAGTCGCGACAGCACCTGCCGTGAAAAGCAGGAAGAACAGCAGGATGGCGTAGTTGTAGAAAAGCCCGCCCGCTGCCTGGAATGCTTTGGTATGCGATCCGCCCATCTTGAACTGCCAGTTCAGGAAGGAACGAACAGGCACCTGCATCAGGAGAACGGCGCATGTCGCCAGCAGTTTCGCGGAAGGGGAGAGCCCATTGAATATCCCGGGGTCGAACAGGGAGTATGAATATACCAGCATGCAGCACGGCACTGCAAGAATCAGGGCGATGTGGTTGCGGGACCTGCTAAGCTGGAGGCTGTCTTCGAGTTCGACGGCATACTTCCATCGGAATATGGAACCGAAAAGGTATGGGCATATGTTGTGGAAACTCCTGATCCCCAGGATGAAGAGCAGGGTGAAAAACACTGCAAGGGCAGCGAAGAGCGGATTGTCCTGAGCTGCTCCCATCAGTTCCCCCTTCTGGCTTTGTAGCCAAGTTCGTTGAGAATGGCAGTAACCCTGTCCCGGAAGTCTCCCTGGATGGTGATTTCCCCGTCCTTGGCCGAACCTCCGACACCGCATTTCACTTTGAGCATCTTGCCGAGAGCTGCAAGGTCTTCTTGCTTCCCGATGAAGCCAGAGACGAGGGTTACCTGCTTCCCGCCGCGGTTCCTGCGGTCAATTGTCACGGTCAGCCGCTGTCTGGAAGGTTCGGGTGTCTCCACCTCCTCCCCGTCACCGGCCCGGTCGTAGTCAAAATCCGGGTTGGTCGAGTAGACCACTCCGAGTCTCTGTTTCCAATCGTTTTCCGCTTTCATGTGAATGGATTTCAGATGTCTTTTTTGCAAAGATAGCGATTCCTTTTGTATCTTTGCAAATTATGGCCTCAAGTCCGGGGCCGTGTTTTGAACATTGAAGACAATGAACAATAAGAGATTCAGGTTGTGGAGCCTTCTGACCGGACTGGCCGTCTTTCTGATAGCGACAGTCACGTATCTTTCCACCATCGAACCGACCGCTTCCTTCTGGGATTGCGGGGAATTCATAGCATCATCCTACAAACTTGAAGTTGGTCATCCGCCGGGAAACCCTGTTTTCCAGCTGATTGCCAGATTCTTCACAATGTTCACCGGCCCCGACAAGGCCGCAGTGATGGTCAATGCGATGAGCGCACTCTGCTCTTCCCTGACCATATTCTTCCTCTACCTTACGATTGTCTTCTTCGCGAAGAGGCTGATTCGAAGGAAGGCTGATAGCGAGTCGGAATATTCACTCTCACAGGTCGTTGCAATCATCGGTGCCGGCGCCGTCGGTGCCCTGGCCTACACCTTCACCGACACATTCTGGTTCTCCGCCGTCGAGGGTGAAGTCTATGCGATGAGTTCCCTTTTTACAGCGATTGTAGTGTGGGCGATGACAAAATGGTACGAGGCTCCGGACCGCCGCTATGCCAACCGCTGGATTATCCTGATATCCTTCCTGATGGGCCTCTCCATCGGGGTCCACCTGCTGAACCTCCTCGCTATCCCGATGCTTGTGTTCATGTACTATTACAGGATGCGGGAGGACAAGCCTTACACTTTCTGGGAACTGGTCAAGGTCATGCTGGTCTCGGTGGTGATTCTTGCGCTGATAGTGTTTATCCTCGTGCCTTACCTTCCTAAGGTTGCCGCCTATGTGGACCTCTTCTTCGTGAATGTGCTCTCGCTTCCTTACAACACCGGCGCCGCCTTCTTCCTGGTTGCTGTCCTGGGAGCCTGTTTCTGGGGCCTTTTCAAGACTCTGGACAAGGGCAAGGTGTTCCTCAACACTGTCCTTCTCTGCTTCACGACGATAGTCATCGGTTTCTCCCTTTTCACGGTCGTCATAATCCGCTCCTGTGCCAAGACTCCTACCAACGAGTACCAGCCGGACAACGCCTTCACCCTTGTGAGGTACCTCTCACGTGAGCAGTACGGTACCGTGCCTCTCCTTTACGGACAGTATTTCGGTGCACCGTACGATCTTGACCAGAAGTCTTATTGGGCCCCTGTTGACGGAAAGTACAAGAAGGTTGACGGACCTGTGGACGTCAAGTATGATGCTGCCGGAAAGATGCTCTTCCCGAGGATGCACAGCACTGACGAAAGGCACATCCAGTTCTATCAGTACTACATGGACGGCAAGGGTGTCCGGGTGCCGGGTTCCGATGAACTGAAGCCTACATTCGGAGCCAACCTGAAGTTTTTCTTCGATTTCCAGCTCGGCTGGATGTACTGGCGGTATTTCATGTGGAATTTCGCCGGACGGCAGAATGACATCCACGCCCCTTCACAGGATCCTTTCGTGGGCAACTGGGAGTGTGGAATCAAGCCTCTTGACGAGATGAGGCTGGGCAACCAGGACAATGCCCCGGACTGGCTGAAGAACAACAAGGGCAAGAACCACTATTATCTCCTGCCGCTCCTGCTGGGCCTTCTCGGACTGATTTTCCAGATAGACCGCGACAACAGGGGCTGCTGGCTGACTTTCCTGCTCTTCTTCATGACGGGCATCGCGATTGTGATCTACCTCAACCAGCCTCCGTTCCAGGTCCGTGAGAGGGACTATGCCTATGCGGGTTCCTTCTACGCCTTCTGTATCTGGATAGGACTCGGGGTGCCGGCAATATATTCATGGATCTGCAAGTTCCTCAAGTCGGAGAAGACCGCAGTGGCCACTGCTTCCGCAGTCGTGCTCTCATGCCTTTGCGTGCCTGCACTGATGGCCTCCGAGAACTGGGACGACCACGACAGGAGCAACCGCTACACGTCTGTCGAAATTGCCCGCAACTACCTTAATTCGGTAGGACAGAACGGCCTTCTTGTGACTCACGGCGACAATGACACCTTCCCTCTGTGGTATGTCCAGGAGGTCGAAGGCTTCAGAAACGATGTCAGGGTCTGCAACACCAGCCTTCTGGGTACCGACTGGTACATCGACCAGATGAAGTATGCCTGCAACAATTCTCCTGCCCTCAAGCTTTCCGTCGGCCAGAGCCAGTACCTCTACGGTGTCAACGACTGGATTCCTATCAATGACAGCCGCGACCAGCCAATCCTGCTTTCCGACTGCATCTCGGTCTTCAAGCATCCTGATGCCAAGCTCGTGTACAAGGACGGCCGCAAGATGGATTACTGGGTTTCCAGGAAAATGATACTTCCGGTCAACAGGGAAAACTGCCTCAAGTATGGAATTGTCAGCGAAAAATTTGCCGATGAGATTCCGGATTCGATAGTGCTTGAAATTCCGAAGAGCAAGAACTACCTTTCAAAGCCGGAACTTTTCCTTCTGGATTTCCTTTCGACTTACCAGTGGGACAGGCCTTTGAACCTTCTCAACCAGGGAGGCGACCTGAACATCGGCCTGAAGGACTATCTGATGTATGACGGTTTCTCCTGCAGGTTTACTCCTATCCGCAACAAGGTCCAGGCTCTGGACATCGGAAAGGTGGACACTGACGAACTTTACGACAGGCTGATGGTCAAGTCTTCCTACGATGCCCTTGCACGCAAGGACTACTATGTTGACTACCAGAATCTCTACACATTCCTCGGGGTGATGTCGATCAGGAATCTGTTCGTCTCTTCTGCCGCCGCCTTCCTCAAGGCCGGTGAATATGACAGGGTGGAGGCCGTGCTCGACAAGTGCCGTGAGGTGATGGATCCTGCGTCCTACCCGTACGAGAATTCCGTCTACGGCTGGAGTTCCAATGCCCTCTTCCCGATAGAGATGGTCAAGGATTATTATGCCATCGGCAAACCGGAAAAGGCCCAAAGCCTCGCGGAAGAACTCTACTGCCAGATTGAGCAGACAATCCTCTTCTATCTGGATTTTTATCCTGAGATGAAGGACGAGTTCGAATATGGCTGCAATCTTGTCTATTATCTGTCCAATGAAATCTCCAAATCCGGAGACGGGGAATATGCGAACGAGATGGCCAAAAAATTCTCTGCTTTCCTGAATGATAATACCTCGATTCAAGCGCAATGATTCTTGGGTTGACTTGTTATCCGGGAGCGGGCTTCCGCTTATAATCTGAAATTGCAAAATGTTTTTGCGTCCAGCTGAAAAGTTGGACGCATTTTTTTTAAAATCATACCGGATACTTGTGTTTTTCTGATTAAAAATTTAACTTGGGGCGTGAAACAGCTTAGTATTCATGTATGTAATAAACGTAAGCCAATGAAAAAAGTTAGATTGCTTTTGTTGATGGCAGCCATCCTTGTCCCTGTCATGCCGGCTCTCGCACAGCAGATGGTCAAGGGTGTCGTCTTATCAGAAGAAGACGGACTGCCTATTCCAGGTGCTTCCGTTGTCGTCAAAGGCAGTACAAAAATCGGTACTGTGACGGACATCGACGGAAATTTCTCTTTCTCGGTTCCCGAATCAGCCAAGACCCTGGTCGTCTCGTTCCTCGGAATGCTGGACCAGGAAGTCCCTGTGGCACCCAATCTCAAAATCGTGCTCAAGAACGACACGGAGATGCTTGAGCAGGTCGTTGTGACCGGTATGCAGAAGATGGACAGGCGCCTCTTCACCGGTTCCACCACCAAAGTCGATGCCTCCGAAGCCAAAATCAGCGGTCTGACCGACATCTCCCGCTCCCTTGAGGGACGCGCTGCGGGTGTCAGTGTCCAGAACGTTTCCGGTACATTCGGTACAGCCCCTAAAATCAGGGTCCGTGGTGCCACATCAATCTACGGCAGTTCCAAGCCTCTGTGGGTTGTTGACGGTGTCATCATGGAGGACGTGGTTGATGTCAGCGCCGATGAACTCTCATCCGGTGACGTCAACACCCTCCTCTCATCCGCCATCGCAGGACTCAACTCCGACGACATCGAGAGTTTCCAGATCCTCAAGGACGGTTCCGCAACGTCAATCTACGGTGCAAGGGCGATGGCCGGCGTCATCGTCATCACCACGAAGCGGGGTTCCGCAGAACAGAGCCGCATCAGCTACACCGGTGAATATACCTACAGGCTCAAGCCATCCTACAGCACGTTCAACATCATGAACTCCCAGGACCAGATGGCCATCTACCAGGAACTCCAGCAGAAGGGTTACCTGAACTATGCGGATGTCGCAAATGCTTCGGACAGCGGTATCTACGGCAAGATGTACCATATGCTCAGCGAATATGACCCTGTCACTGGCCAGTTCGCCCTCGCCAACACGCCCGAGGCCAAGGCTGCATATCTGCGCGAGGCCGAGTACCGCAACACCGACTGGTTCAACCTGCTGTTCACCAACAACATCCAGCACAACCACTCCGTTTCGCTTTCCTCCGGTAACGACAAGGCGCACTACTATGCTTCCCTGAGTGCAATGGATGACCGGGGCTGGTCCCTGCAGAGCGGCGTGTCGCGTTACACCGCCAACCTCAACACAACCTACAACATCAGCAAGAAACTCTCCCTCTCGATGGTCTCAAATGCTTCTTACCGCAAGCAGAAGGCTCCGGGAACCCTTTCTTCAGACATCGATGCCGTGTCAGGTGAGGTCAAGCGTGATTTCGACATCAACCCTTATTCCTATGCTCTCAACACCTCGAGGGCTCTTGACCCTTATGAGACCTACACCCGCAACTATGCGGATTTCAACATTTTCGATGAGTTGAACAACAACTACATCGACCTTTCGGTTTCCGACTTCCGCCTCCACGGCGAGTTGACCTACAAGCCGTTCAGCCACCTCGAGCTCAAGGCTCTGGCCGCTGTGAAGCACACCTCCACATCGTCCGAGCATCATATTCTCGACCACTCCAACCAGGCCATGGCCTACAGGGAGATGGGCACTTCCACCATCAGGAAGAACAATCCGTTCCTGTACACTGACCCGGACGACATCTACGCTCTTCCTATCACGGTGCTTCCTGAAGGAGGTATCTACGAGCGTCAGGACAACTCGATGACCGGCTGGGACTTCCGCGCGACGGCCAACTACAACAACACCTTCGCCAGGAATCACATCGTCAACCTGTACGGCGGTATGGAAGCCAACAGCGTTGACCGTCACGCCACCTGGTTCAGAGGCTGGGGTATGCAGTACCAGATGGGTGAGATTCCGAGCTATGCCTACCAGGTCTTCAAGAAAGGTGCTGAGGACAATGCCGACTACTACACCCTGAACAACCGCCACGAAAGGAGCGCAGCCTTCTTTGTCAACGGGACATATTCCTACAAGGGCCGCTACACTCTCAACGGAACCGCCCGCTACGAGGGTACCAACAAGCTCGGGAAGAGCCGCTCTGCCCGCTGGCTTCCTACCTGGAACATCTCCGGAGCGTGGAATGTCCACGAAGAAAAGTGGTTCGACAGCGTGCCTGTGCTCTCGCACCTTTCCCTCAAGGCTTCATATTCACTTACCGCAGACCGCGGTCCTTCAAGCGTGACGAACTCGTTTGTCGTCATCAGGTCCGACAACCCTTGGCGTCCGTTCACTTCCGTGAAGGAGAGCCAGCTGTACATCTCGTCTCTGGCGAACTCCGACCTGACCTACGAGAAGAAGCATGAGCTGAACATCGGCCTCGACCTCGGACTCCTTGACAACAGGATCAACATCGAGGCTGACTGGTACACCCGCAACAACTTCGACCTCATCGGTATTGCCAACACTGCAGGTGTGGGCGGAGAGGTCCGCAAGTTCGGCAACATCGCCTCGATGAAGTCCGACGGTGTCGAGCTGACCCTCTCTACGGTCAATGTCAAGACCAAGGATTTCACCTGGACTTCGAACTTCATCTATTCGCACACCCACAACGAAGTGACCGACCTGAAAACATCCAAGCGAGTCATCGACCTTGTGTCCGGCAACGGTTTCGCCCAGGAGGGCTATCCGGTGCGCGCAATCTTCTCGATTCCTTTCAAGGGACTCAACGAAGAGGGACTTCCTACTTTCCTGGACCAGGACGGCAACATCTCGACCACCGGAATCTACTTCCAGACTTCCGATCCTGAAAAGCTCAAGTTTCTTGAATATTCCGGCAGCGCCGACCCTACCGATGTCGGTTCCTTCGGCAACATATTCAAGTACAAGGGCTTCACGCTGAACGTCTTCATGACCTACTCCTTCGGCAACGTCGTCCGTCTGGACCCGGTCTTCAGAAAGTCCTACAGCGACCTCGCCTCCATGCCTAAGGAGTTCAAGAACCGCTGGACAGTCTCAGGTGACGAGAAGATCACCACGATTCCGGTCATTGCCAGCAAGAACCAGAACCACAACGACACTCATCTGAGCTACGCCTACAATGCCTACAACTACTCGACCGAGCGTATCGCCAAGGGTGATTTCATCCGCATGAAGGAAATCTCCATTTCCTACGCCCTCCCGAAGAGCTTTGTCGAGAAGATGAAGATCAAGGATGCTTCCCTGAAACTCCAGGGTACCAACCTCTTCCTCATCTATGCTGACAAGAAGCTCAATGGCCAGGATCCAGAGTTCTTCAACACCGGCGGTGTTGCGGTACCTGTGCCTAAACAGTTTACACTTACCCTCAAACTTGGTCTTTAATCAGAGAGAAATATGAAAAAGATAAGTCTAATTTTGATCGGTACGCTCGCGTTGCTTTTCGCATCCTGCGACAAGTTCCTCGATGAGATGCCGGACAACAGAGCCGAAATAGACAGCGAGGAGAAGATTCAGAATCTCCTTACCTCAGCATACCCGGACCACGACTATATCATGGTTACGGAGATGCTCTGTGACGATATCGACAAATTCAACAACACGAATGTCAGCGGCCAGTTCTTCGAGCAGCTCTGGCATTGGCAGGACATCACCGAGTCCAACAACGAGTCCCCGGAGAACATCTGGAGCTCCTTCTATCAGGCTATTTCATCAGCCAACCATGCTCTTGAAGCCATTGAGCGCCTGGTTGAGGAGAACGGCGGCGAGTGGACGACTTCCCTCCGTCAGGAAAGGGCCGAGGCGCTGATGTGCCGTGCCTACTGCCATTTCATCCTCGTGAACGTCTTCAGCATGAACTACAATTCTGCAACGAGTTCCAAGGATCTCGGCATCACCTACATGGAGAAGCCTGAAACCACTCTCGCACCTGAATATTCCCGCGGCACCGTCGCCGAAGTCTATCAGAAGATAGAAAGGGATCTCACCGAGGCCCTGCCTGACATCAGCGACTCCTACTACAAGGTGCCCAAGTATCATTTCAACCCGAAGGCAGCCTATGCTTTCGCAGCCAGGTTCTATCTCTACTACGAGAAGTGGGACGAGTGCGTGAAATATGCCACAATGTGCCTGGGAGCCTCTCCGAAGACTATGCTCAGGGACTACAGGAAACTCGCCCAGAACAGTACTTCATTCGCTGCTGCCGGCAACCTCTACATCGCCGCCGAGGAGAACACTAACCTTCTCCTTCTGACAGCCTACGCCACTCTGGGTACCACCTTCGGTCCTTACACGACCAACAAGAAGTTCGCGCACGGCAACTATGTTGCAGAGAACGAGACTGCCAAGGCCGAGCAGGTCTGGGGCGGTTCGACCAGCTACTACGTCCCGATGAAGTCATATTCGGGAACAAACCGTCAGTACGTCATCTTCTGGAGACTTCCTTATCTCTTCGAGTACACCGATCCTGTCGCAGGAACCGGCTATAGCCGTTCCGTCTATCCTGCATTCACTGCCGACGAGTGCCTTCTCAACAGGGCTGAAGCCTACATCCTGATGAAGGAATATGACAAGGCCCTCGCAGACATGAACCTCTGGGTCGAGAACTGCATTGCCAAACCGACTCCTTTGACACTCGACGCTATCCAGAGCTTCTACAGTGCCATCGACTATTCATATTCGGATGCCGAAGGTCTGAACTCCACCCAGAAGAAGCATCTCAATCCAGCATTCGCCATCGGTGAGGAGGGTTCCATTCAGGAAAGCATGCTCCAGTGTGTCCTGACAATGCGCCGTATCGAGACAATGCCTCAGGGGATCCGCTGGTTCGATGTCAAGAGGTACGGAATCGAGATCGTCCGTCGCGTGATGGATGCACAGGGCATCCCTGCAGAGCGTCTCGATGTGCTTTCAAAGGATGATCCGCGCCGTGCAGTCCAGCTTCCTTCCAGGGTCATTTCTGCCGGAATGACTCCTAATCCGCGTAACAAATAACAGTTGGGAAAATGAAAAAGAACATCATCATACTTTTTACAGCGGTGGCTTCAATGCTCTGCCTTGCTTCCTGCAACAAGGACGAGCTCAACCCTGAATCCATCATCACTGTGGACAAGGTTGAATATACTCCTTTCGACCTGTGGCTCAACAAGAACTTCGTGGATCCGTACAATATCCAGTTCAAGTACAGGTACGAAGCCATCGAGGCAGATTACAACTATTACACAGTCCCTGCCGACTACGACAATTCCATCATCCTCGCGCATCTGGTGAAGTATCTCTGTCTTGAGGCCTACGATGCTGTCGGAGGAATCGAGTTCACCCGCGCGAACTTCCCGAAGATGATTTTTCTCATCGGTGACTATGAGTACAAGAACAACGGTTCAATTGTCCTCGGTACTGCCGAGGGCGGCCGCAAGATCCTCCTCACCGGCGTCAACTATCTTGACGGCTTCATCGACAACATCGACAAGCTGAACAACTACTACTTCAAGACAATCCATCACGAGTTCACCCACATCCTCAACCAGACCAAGGACCTTCCGACTTCCTACCAGTTCGTGACCCCTGCCGACTATGTTGCAGACGAATGGACCAGTGACCAGTTCAACAAGGCTGTCACCGAAGAGGGAACCGGCTACCTCCAGAAAGGTTTCATCAGCGCATATTCGCAGAATGCCTACACTGAGGATTTCGCTGAGATGCTTTCGATGTACATCTGCTACTCGCCAGAGGTCTGGGAGGGATGGTTTGAGCAGGCAGATTCCTATGACTGCAACGGCTCCCAGCTGATCAAGGCAAAGCTCCAGCTTGTCAAGGACTACATGTCCCTTTCCTGGGGTATCGACCTGGACAAGCTCCGTTCGACAGTACAGGCACGTGAAGCCAATGTCGCTGCCGGAAAGATTGATCTTACAAACATTGATGTAGACTGATTATGAAGAAGTTATTCTCAATTACAATAATGGCGCTCGCGGTCTTTGCCGCGCAGTCCTGCCTCTTTGAACAGGAAGATCTCTTCGAGGAGTCTTCTGCGGTGCGTGTGTCCAAGCTTATGGACAAGGCAAGAACAACCCTTGTCTCATCCGAGCAGGGTTGGCTTATGGAGGTCTATCCTGAAGGCTCCCAGAAGTACGGCGGCTTTGCTTTCATCCTCCAGTTTACCGAGGACCAGAAGGTTACCGTCTATTCCGAACTCGCCGACTGGAGCGCAACCGGCTTCTTCAACGTGATTGCTGAAGACGGTCCGGTCCTCATCTTCGACACCTACAACCCGATAATGCATTTCTTCGCGACCCCGAATTCGTCCCGTTACCAGGCCTATGAGGGTGAGGTTGAATATGTCATCTGCGAGGTTTCCGACGAACTCATCAAACTTCGCGGCTGCAAGACGGGCAACATAATGTACCTCCGCAAGTTCGAGGGCGATCCTGCCGATTATCTCGCCCGCGTGTTGTCTGAAGAAGACAATATCCTGATGTCGGGTTTCGAAGGTACTCTCGGCGGTGTGGACATCAAAGCTTCCATCAAAATCACCAATCGCCAGCTTGGCATCACTGCAGGTGAAGAGACCTTCTCTTCCGCTTTCGCTGTCATCCCTGACGGAATCCGCCTCTATAAGCCGATAACTGTCGGCGATATCGAGATTTCCACCCTGGCAATCACTCCTGACGGCAAGGTTTCAATTCTGGAAGGTCCTGCTGCCGGAACCGAGTTCAAGAGTATCTATCCTGAAGGCTACAGGCTCTACAACGATTATGCGGGCAAGTATGAGTTCACCTTCGACGGAGG
>JBJFDD010000065.1:0-10940 GCA_051889815.1 Candidatus Cryptobacteroides sp.
GCTCTCCAGGATGGAAGTATCTCCCCATTTCTGCGAAATAAGCTCAAGAATGTTGAAAACTTCCTCCGGATTGTCCTCGGTAACCAGCCTCATCCTGGTTTCCTTGAAGTCCGGCAGCCCCTTGAAATAGCATGAAAGATGCCGCCTCATCTCGAGGACTCCGGTACGCGGTCCCTTTAGGTCGAGGGACAATTGCAGCTGCCTTTGGGCAAGAGCGACCCTCTGCCTGACCCCGGGCGGCGGAAGTTCTTCTCCTGTCGCGAGGTAATGCTTGATTTCCCTGAATATCCAGGGACGCCCGAAGGAAGCCCTGCCGACCATGATCCCGTCGACTCCGTACCGGTCGAAGGCCTCCTTGGCCTTGATTGCCGAGTTGATGTCGCCGTTGCCGATGACCGGGATGTGCATCCTCGGATTCTCCTTGATCTTCCCGATGAGGGTCCAGTCGGCCTCGCCCTTGTACATCTGGCATCTTGTCCTGCCATGGACCGTCAGGGCGCTGATGCCGGCATCCTGGAGCCTTTCTGCCAGCTCCACAATGATCTTGCTCCCGTCGTCCCAGCCAAGCCGGGTCTTGACGGTAACCGGCTTTCGGACCGCCTTGACTATCCTTTCGGTAATCATCACCATCTTGTCCGGGTATTTCATCATCCCCGAACCTGCACCCCTTCCGGCAATCTTGCTTACCGGGCAGCCGAAGTTGATGTCTATGGTGTCGCAGCCGTGGCCACCCACGAGTTCCCGGGCGGATTCTGCCATCTGTGCCGCACGCACCATCGCATCCGGATCGCTGCCGTAGATCTGGATTCCGACCGGAGCCTCCTGCTCCGTTGTTTTCAGCTTGTCATAAGCTTTCCTGGCATCCCTTACAAGGCCCTCGGAGGGTATGAATTCGGTGAAAACCATGTCGGCACCCTGCTCCCGGCATATTCCCCTGAAGGATGCGTCTGTTACATCCTCCATCGGTGCCAGCAGGACGGGTTTCTCCCCGAGGTCGAGGTTTCCTATTCTCATATTCGTTGATGATTCTCTTGACTGCAAAGATAAATCATTTCTTCGAGACTCCGGCAGGGCTTCCGGGACTCAATCTTATTCTGGCTGATACATTTAGTTTGCCAAATCCGGAAATTATTCTTATCTTTGCGACCCCTATGTTGTGTAGGGATCGCAATATTTTAAGTTAAACCATTAAAGATCAAGACAGTGGACACACTAAGCTACAAGACAGTTTCCCTCAATGCGGCAACTGTAAAGAAAGAGTGGTTCGTCATCGATGCTACAGATCTGGCACTCGGACGTCTTGCTTCCAGGGTTGCTCTTGTCCTCCGCGGCAAGAACAAGCCGGGTTACACCCCTCACGTCGATTGCGGTGACAACGTCATCGTCATCAACGCCGAGAAGGTGATGCTCAAGGGGGACAAGATGGACAATCGTGTTTATGTCCGTTACACCGGTTATCCTGGTGGACAGCGTTTCACGACTCCGAAGGAGATCCTTGCAAAGAGACCTGCCGAACTCGTGAGGAGGTCCGTCAAAGGAATGCTCCCGAAGACCCGTCTTGGTGACAAGATCCTCGGCAACCTGTACGTTTATGCAGGTCCTGAGCATCCGCACCAGGCACAGAACCCTAGAGAAATTAAGTTGAACGAAATCTAAAAGAGCAAATGGAACAGAAAAACGCCCTTGGAAGACGTAAAGCAGCCGTAGCTCGTGTTTATCTTTCAGCTGGAACAGGCAAGATTGAGATCAACGACCGCTCCCTTGATGTATTCTTCAAGGAAGACTCGCTCCGTTACATCGTAAACCAGCCGTTCGCAGTTACAAAGACAGAAGGTCAGTTTGACGTGAAGGTCACCGTTGCAGGTGGTGGCACCAAAGGCCAGGCAGAGGCTATCAGACTCGGTATCGCCCGCGCTCTCAGCGATCTCGACAGAGAGGCATACCGTCCGGCCCTGAAGGCAGAAGGTTTCCTTACCCGCGATGCTCGTGAAGTCGAGAGAAAGAAGCCTGGTCAGCCTGGCGCACGTGCACGCTTCCAGTTCAGCAAGCGTTAGTCCTTGCTGGCTGCAGTTTACACTGCTTTATGAAAAAGCACAGTCCGGTTGGAAATCCCATGGACTCTTTCAGGGATGTGAATCCCGGAGAATTACCTGGAATTGCCGTGACTGCGGAAAATCCCGGCGGACTGGCCCAGGGCCACTACCCCGAGATTAATGAAAAGAGCCCGCAGGCCGCTTTTTGACGGTCACGGGAAAGTAATCAAAACAATAACAGTTACAAACAACAATGCCACGCACAAATTTCCAAGAACTTCTTGATGCAGGCGTACATTTCGGCCACCTGGCCAGAAAGTGGAATCCTAAGATGGCTCCGTACATCTTTGACCAGAAGAACGGAATCCACATCATCGACCTGCACAAGACCATCGTCAAGATAGACGAGGCTGCTGACGCAATGAAAGAGCTTGCGCGTTCAGGCCGCAAGATTCTCTTCGTAGCCACCAAGAAGCAGGCTAAAGAGATCGTTGCAGAGAAGGCAACAGCAGTCAATATGCCATCGATAACCGAGCGCTGGGCAGGCGGTATGCTTACCAACTTCCCAACCATCCGCAAGGCTATCAAGAAGATGAACACCATCGACAAGATGAAGGAGGACGGTACCTTTGACAAACTCGCAAAGAGAGAGCGTCTCCAGGTAACCCGCCAGAGAGAGAAACTCGAGAAGAACCTCGGCTCAATCAAGGACATGAGCCGTCTCCCTTCCGCCCTCTTCGTCATTGACATCCAGAAGGAAGCCAATGCTGTAAAGGAGGCCAACCGTCTCAATATCCCGGTATTCGCAATGGTTGACACTTGTTGCGATCCTACCTCTATTGATTATGTAATACCGGCCAATGACGATGCCACAAAGTCCATCGAGATCATCATGGACATCCTTTGCAAGGCTATCGAGGAAGGTCTCAACGAGCGCAAGCTCGAGAAGGAGAAGGAAACCGTAGAGGAGGCCGCCGAAGGCGAGGCTCTCTCGAAGGCAACCGGCAAGAAACTCCGCGCACGCAAGGGCGCAAAGCCTGTTGACGTTGAAGCCGAGGCTCCTGCCCAGACAGAAGAATAATTTTTAAGACTGAACGAATTATGGCAATCACCGCACAAGACGTAATGAAGTTGCGCAAGATGACTTCAGCCGGCATGATGGACTGCAAGAAGGCTCTCACAGAGGCTGAGGGCGACTTCGAGAAGGCAGTCAACATCATCCGTGAAAAGGGTAAGCTCGTCGCTGCAAAGCGTGCTGACCGTGAGACCACCGAGGGTGCTGTACTCGTACGCATCCAGGGCAACAAGGGTATCATCGTCTGCCTCGGCTGCGAAACCGACTTCGTTTCCGCAACCCCTGACTTCAAGGCTCTCGCAGCAGAAATCGCAGATGCAGCCATCGCATCATTCCCTGCTGACGTTGAGGGTCTCAAAGCCAGCCTCTGCTCCAACGGCCACACCGTTGAGGAGGAAGTTTCCGCCCAGACCGGCAAGACCGGCGAGAAGCACGTCATCGCTTACTATGCAGCAGTAGAGGCTCCGTTCATCGGCGACTACGTACACTTCAACGGTAAACTCGGTGCCCTTGTCGCTTTCAACAAGGAGATTCCTGCAGAGCTCGGCAAGGCTGTTGCACAGCAGGTAACCGCCATGAATCCTGTCTCTGTCTCTCCGGCCGACTGCCCTGCAGAGGTCATTGAGAAGGAGCGCGAACTCGCAATCCAGAAGACAAAGGACGAGATGGTCCAGAAGGCAGTTGACGCCGCTCTCAAGAAGGTAGGCATCAATCCTGCACATGTTGACAGCGAGGACCACATCGAGTCCAACACCGCCAAGGGTTGGATTACTCCAGAGCAGGCTGACCAGGCCCGTGAGATCATCAAGACCGTCTCTGCAGAGAAGGCCGCTTCACTCAACGAGCAGATGATCCAGAACATCGCCAACGGCCGTGTACAGAAGTTCTTCAAGGAGTCAACCCTCGAGGAGCAGGATTTCGTGCAGTCGGATGAGAAGATTTCCGTAGCCCAGTACATCAAGAAGATTGATGCCGAAGCCAAGGTGCTCTCATTCAAGAGATTCTCACTCAGCGACTAATTCAGTCCCGTAAAACTATAAGGGGTGGCCCGGTCGTAAGACTGACGGCCACCCTTTTTGTGTCCCGGCATATTCATGTCATTTGCCGTGCAGGAGCGAATCTGTCCCGCTGGCAATCAGGTTGAAGAAAGTCCTGATGGTGTTGCGCGGGAATATCCGCAGATTGCCCGCTATCCAGGTTAGCCGCCTGGTGGTGTTCCTGACCTTTTTCCCTATGTAGGATTGTTTGCGCCCGCCATTACCACGGTAGATGTTCGAACTGACGATTGCCTTCCAGAGCATCTTGCCTTCTTTTGAATATTCAGCCTCGTGGAAAGGCACTTCCTCCGGCGGCAAACCGAGGAAGCCAGTGAGGATGCAGCCGAGCACCTGCCATTCCTTCATCACCCCGACCTGCTCGAGCCTGCTGCGGAGTTGCTCGAGGTCAATCTTGCCCTTGTCGGTATGGAGCAGCATGGCCCAGTCGCATAACTGCTTGAGCGAAAGTCCGAAATCGTACAGGTGCTGGACGATGTGCAGGAAGATGAACGTGGCATCGAATGAGGGGGTGCTGGTGCGGATTTCCCTGCCTCCAACCTGGAAACTGCAGAATTCCTTCCTGTCGAACATTTCCCTCTGCATCGAGTCCATCAGGGAGTTGAACCGTTTGCCCATCCTGGAATGGAGAGTTCCATGGAGTTCGACTTCGAGTTTGTCGAAATATAGTCCCAGATGGCGGATCCGGGGGTATTCGGGTTCGCTTCCGGTTGCTTTGGGAGTGAGAAGCTGTACTGCCCTGGAGTAGTCCTCTCCGTCCAGCAGGATGTCGATGTCGCCTGCCGTACGATGACCTGGAACCGGATAGTGCCGGGCCATCGCCTGTCCTTTCAGGATGACCGGCCGGACACCGTTGTCCTCAAGGAATGTCATCACCTTGACAAGGAGACCGTCCAGCCTGGCATTGGTTCTTTCGACGTTGATGGTCTCCCTAATGAATGAACTGACCCGGGTCCGGTCGAACTGCAGGTCCGGGTCGGCTTTTTTCACTACTGCAATGCCGTCGGCGACTATACCGGAGACGGCCAGGGTGCGGGAAAGCTCCCTGACAGGCTCCAGGTCGCAGTCCTGGAAGGAGACTTTTGGGGCTTTTCCCCAGAGTCCTGCACGGAGGAGCAGCGTCAGCAATTCTTCGTTTGTCATCATCTGTTTCAAAGATAAGGAATCCACAGGACAATAATTTGCTTTCCACCCCTTTTTTTTACATTTTTGTAGATTGACAACTAATCGTTCCGACTATTATGACCAGCAATATGAAAAGGACATTCTGGCTCGTCCTGGCGGTGCTTCTGGTTTGCTCCATACCGTCATATTCACAAACCATGAGCGATGAGGCGATAGTTCAGTACGTGACCGAGGCTCTCGCTGCCGGGAAGTCGAATTCCCAGATAGGGCAGGAACTCCTGTCGCGCGGAGTTTCGACCTCGCAGATAAAGCGCCTGCTCGGCCAGGTCTCGAAGGAGGGAGTCCAGCAGTCCGACCTTAACTCCTCGACGAGGAAGGAGTCCTCGGGCCAGACCTTCCGCCAGCGCAGTGAATATTCCGAAAAGTCGAAGGCTATCCTCGCCGGCCGGGAACTCCCGGAAAACACGAAGGACAGTGTGAAGGCAAAGAAACCGGTCCCGATCTACGGCCACGAAATCTTCGCAGCCAAGAATCTCTCTTTCGAGCCTAACGAGAATGCCGCGACGCCGGAGACTTATGTTCTCGGTCCGGGTGATGAGGTTATTGTCGATGTCTGGGGCTCCAGCGAGGTTTCCGTACGGCAGAAGATCAGCCCGGACGGCAGGATTACTGTGCCCCAGATAGGTCCGATTGTCCTTGGGGGGATGTCCATCGGGGATGCCAGGAAAAAGGTTGCCAGGGAATTCGGGAGAGTGTATTCGACTGGCAATGTCAGCCTTACCCTTGGGCAGATAAGGAGCATCCAGGTGCATGTCATGGGGGAAGTGAAGGTTCCGGGAACCTATCGTCTGTCCTCTTTCGCCACGGTCTTCACCGCCTTGTACAGGGCCGGCGGAATCTCCGACATCGGCAGCCTGCGTGAGGTCAGGGTATCAAGGGACGGGGCACTTCTCGCCACGGTAGACATCTACCGGTATCTGGTTGACGGCGACACTTCCTGCGACATTACCCTGCACGACGGGGATGTGATAAACGTTCCGCCGTACCGCAATCTGGTGACCGTTGAAGGCAAGGTCAAGAGACCGATGCGCTATGAGATGTCCGAAGGGGAGACGCTCGACAGGGCGATTGATTATTCAGGCGGCTTCGCTCCTGACGCGCATCCATCCGATGTGAGGGTCACCCGCAAGGACCCTGCCGGGCCGGAAGTATATTCAGTGAGTATGATGAACGCCTCCGGGTTTGTGCTCCGCGACGGCGACCTCGTTGAGGTTGACTCCGTGCAGATGAGGTTCTCAAACCGTCTGGAAATCAAGGGTGCGGTCAAACGGCCGGGCTCCTACAGACTCGGGGACGGGGTCTTGACCGTGCGCCAGCTGGTTGAAAATGCTGGCGGACTGAATGAGGATGCCTTCACCGGCAGGGCACAGATTATCCGCGAAAAGGAGGACTTGTCGCTTGAAGTGATTGCCATCGCAATCGGCGGGATAATGGAAGGCAGCATGCCTGACATGGCATTGAAGAACAATGACATGCTCTATGTTGCCAACATAAAGGACATTGAACCGAAAGGACCTTTCAGCATTACCGGCTATGTGGTCAACCCGGGGGAGTACCCGTACGCCGACAACACCACCGTTGAGGACCTGATCCTGCTTGCAGGCGGTCTGGAGGACGGAGCATCCACAGTCCGGGTCGATGTTTCCAGAAGAATCCACGATTCGGGCAGCACCATGCCGACAGACACTCTTGCCAGAGTGTTCTCCTTCTCGATCAGGGATGGGCTTGTCGTGGAAGGCAAACCTTCTTTCACCCTTGAACCGTACGACGTGGTCGCCGTAAGGCGCAGCCCGGGCTATGTCGAGCAGCGCAAAGTCACCATCTCCGGCGAGGTGGCCTTCCCTGGTGAATATACCCTGGTGCGCAGTGGGGAGACAGTCTCGGAACTGATTGAGCGTGCAGGAGGTCCGACTGGAAAGGCCTACCTGAAGGGCGGAACCCTCAGGAGGAAGTCCTCCGATTACGAGCAGCAGCTTCTCGAGTCCATGAAAACCTTCTCTGAATCTCTCAATGACACCGTCGATGTCAAGACGGACGAATTCTTCTCCGTCGGAATCGAAATTGACAAGGCAGTGGCAAATCCCGGCTCTGAATATGATGTCGTCCTGCGCGAAGGCGATGAGATCGTCATCCCGGAAGTCATCTCCACGGTTGGCATCCAAGGTGATGTCCTGTTCCCGAACACCGTCAGTTACATTCCCGGCAAGCGGATAGGCTACTACATCAATGAAGCCGGAGGCTTCGGCGAACATGCCCGCAGGAGAAAGGTGTACGTGGTCTACATGAACGGTAATGTTTCTTCCGGAAGGAACTCAAGGATAGAACCGGGTTGCGAAATCATAGTCCCTACCAGGCCTGAGCGCAAGGGCATATCTGCAGGCGAATGGATTTCCCTCGGTTCCTCGACAGCATCCTTTGCCGCAGTGGTCGTCTCCCTTCTCAATCTTCTGAAATAATGACAGCCATGAACCAGTTCGACACAGATTATGAATATTCCGGTGAGGAAACCTTCAGCAGCATCGACTTCTCAAAGTCCTGGGCGAAGGTCAAGGCTTCCTGGAAGACTGTCCTTTGTTTTGTGTGCGCCAGCGCAGTCATCGGCCTGGTGATAGGCTTCAGCATCCCGAAGAAGTACAAGGTTGTGACCAAACTCGCCCCGGAACTGTCCAATTCGGCGGTCAACCGCCTGTCTTCCCTTGCAAATCTTGCCGGCATGAACGCCAATGTGCTCGGAAGCTCAGATGCCGTCTATCCGATGATTTATCCTGAAATCATCTATTCATCCAACTTTCTCGTCGAACTTTTCGACATGCCTGTCGAAATTGCAGGGCAGGAGCCGATGACTCTCTTTGAATATGTCCGTGACCACACCCGCCGCCCCTGGTGGTCGGTAGTTCTCGGACTTCCGGGGAAGCTCGTCTCCATTATCAAGAATGAGGAAGAGGACGATCCGGATGCCCCGGTGGACCCTTACAGGCTTACCGCCGGTCAGGCTGCAGTCGCCAAGGCTCTCGGTACCAACATCCGTGCGAGTGTGGAGAAGAAGACAATGATGATTACCATCGAGACTACGATGCAGGATCCAGTCGTGGCGGCTGACCTGGCAAGGTATGCCAATGAGAAGCTGAAGAAATACGTGACGGACTACCGTACGGACAAGGTCAGGGAAACCGTGGACTACCTTGAAGGAGTGCTTGTGCAGACCCGGGACGACTACTATGCCGCCCAAAGGAAGTATGCTTCCTATGTTGACAGTCACAGGAACCTGGTACTGCAGAGCGTGAAGGTTGAAGCAGAGAGACTCCAGAACGACATGAACCTGAAGTACTCCCTCTACAATTCCGTGGTCCAGCAGCTCCAGTCTGCCAATCTCAAGGTCCAGCAGGAGACACCGGTCTTCACTGAAATAGTGCCTGCCAGTGTCCCTCTCCGTCCCTATGCCCCTTCCAAGAAGAAGATTCTTGCAGCGTTCCTGTTCCTCGGTATTGTTGCCGGTGTCGCGACCGTCCTGCTTAAGAAGTAAAACTGACCGGTTTTGGACAAGCTCTACAAAGCCATTCCTTATCTGATTGCTGTCCTGGGAGTAATCTCGTGTCAGCAGTGGCTGGAGATTCCCGTCACCAACCAGGTCATTGACTGGCTCTGTCAGGGCGCGATTCTGGGAATCTTCGCCTGGATGGCTTTCAGGAGCCGGAAGATGCCTCAGTACAGGATGCCCTGGCAGATTGTCCTCTATCTTCTGATGGCCCTGGTGTCGGCCCTCTACGGATTGTACAGGTCCGAGGGCTACTGGGACTACAAGGCTCTGGTTACCAATTTCCTGACTTTCGCCCTCTGCCTGAGCTACTTCTACTTCGCCCAGCCGTCGAAGGTGGCTGTCTCGCTGAAGGTGTGGCTGGTGGCCTCCTGTGTCGTTTTCTGGGTACTCCTGCCTTTCATGCAGGGCGAATGCATCGGGCGTTTCATGCTTCCGCTCTCCTTTCTTCTGATCCTGTGTCCTTTGTTCGAAAAGAAGTCTTTCATCCTTGTCCTAGTCCTGTCACTCGTCGTGATTGCATTCAGTGCAGGCGGTGCCCGAAGCAACCTTCTGCGCTTCCTGTTCTGTATGGTGCTGGGTGCAGGGCTGGCCTTCAGGCAGTATATTCCCTTACCTTTGATAAAGTTCGCCGTCGTGCTGGAGTTCGTCCTCCCTTTCGTCTTTATCGTCCTTGCTGTGACCGGAACCTTCAACATCTTCCAGATCGGGGAGTCTCTCGGAGCAGGCGGCATCGAGGTACGGAATTCTTTTGATGCCGACGACACCGAAGATCTTGGGGCGGACACGCGTACTTTCATTTATCTCGAGGAATTCGCAAGTGCGCTGAACCACGGGTACGTCCTTCAGGGAAGGTCGATGGCGAGGGGCTATGACTCCGAGTTCTTCGGTAATGAGGATCTTGAGATGACCGGCCGAGGGGAGAGAGGTTCTTCCGAGGTGGCCATCCTGAATGTATTCAACTATTTCGGCGTCATCGGCGTGCTAATCTATTTCCTGCTGTTTGCGGGGGCGGTCGTCAGCGTTTTCCTCCATTCCAGGAACAAAGTCCTGTACTTCATTGCCGTCTATGTCGGTTTCCGTTGGTTGTGGGCTTTCGTAGAAGATTTCACGAGGTTCGACCTCAACACTCTGTGCCTGTGGGCAGCGCTGTCGATGTGCTATTCCCCGCTGTTCCTGAAGATGGATGACCGGAGGATCTGTTTGTGGGCGAGGAAACTTTTAAGATTGAGGTAGAATGACGGTAGCGAAGCGGATAATCAAGAACACAGGCTGGCTTTACGCCAAGATGGGCATCACGATGTTCATCTCCCTTTGGGTTACCCGCCTCGTCCTTAATTCCCTGGGGCAGTCTGATTTCGGGATATTCAATCTCGTCGGCGGCGCAATTGCGATGCTGGGCTTCCTGAATGTCGCCCTGGCTTCCGCAACCCAGCGTTTCATGAGCTATTCCCAGGGCGAGGGAGATCCAGAAGGGGTGAAGACGGTATTCAACGTCAGCATGATGATGCATCTTGCGATCTCCCTGGTTTCCGGTCTGCTTCTCCTGCTGATGGGATTTGTCTTCTTCCGCTTCCTCCTGGTCATCCCTGAGGGCAGGGAGACTGCGTCGCTCATTGTCTATGCATCCCTTGTGGTCAGCACCATGTTTACCATCATGTCGGTGCCTTATGATGCTGCACTAAATGCCCATGAGAACATGCGTTACTATGCCTTTGTGGGTATTCTGGAAAGCCTGCTGAAACTCACGGTAGCCTTTGCCTGTGTCCTCTATCGTGGCGACAGACTCATCCTTTACGGCATCCTGATGTCGTGTATCCCTCTTGCATCCCTGTCAATAATGAGAGCCTACTGCAAGCGGCATTACCCGGAATGCGTGATGTCTCCAAGGCGGTACTTCAACCGCGGCCTCCTGAAGGAAATGACATCTTTTGCCGGCTGGAATCTTCTGGGCACCATGTCAACCATGTTTGCAAGCTATGGAATAGGAATAGTCCTGAATCAGTTCTTCGGCACTCTCGTGATTGCCGCCCAGGGGGTGGCCAATCAATTGAACG
>JBJFDD010000066.1:0-2930 GCA_051889815.1 Candidatus Cryptobacteroides sp.
GAAGATTTCTCAAAACTGGCTGCTGACGTGGACAAAGGCTGGTTCACTTCTTTTTTCCCGACTTCCGAGATGCCGAAATTCAGGATTACGGTTGCCCCGATTCTGGGGTGCAACAATTATGGCCTCAGTGCAGTCATCGCAGATGGCAGTACAATCTTGACACCTGTGATGGGCAGCCTGTCGTTCGACATTCTGATTCACGAATTCTGCCATCCGTTCTGCAATCCGGTCATTGACAATATCTTCGGACGCATCAGTGTCAATGCCAGACGGTTCTTCAAGATGGAAAAAGCCCTTCTGGGACGGCAGGCCTATTCATCAGCGAAAACCATGATGTATGAAACTCTGGTGAGGGCATCCGTCATAAAATATCTCGCCGCTCACGATGCCGGGGCGGATGTACAGGCCCTGGTGATGGAACAGGTCAGATACGGTTTCCCCCTCGTCAGACCCCTTGTTGAAAAACTGGAGCCGGGATGGACAGAAAATGACATCGTGAAGATTGTCAAAGGATACAGCCTCAAGCAATATAATGCTGAAATGCAGGAATATGAAAAGACCCTTGTCCATTTCCATTGCAACATCGAGGACGGGGCAAAAGACATCCCTGCAGGAGATCTTCAGTTCACCATTGAATTCGACCGCCCGATGAAAGAGGACATTTCCATTTTCATGACTGAACATAAATTCCCTCAGCTGAAAGACCATTCATGGAGCGAAGACCACAAGACACTTACATTCAACTTTGTTGTCAATCCCTCAACAACATACGGTCTCCACATAAACGGCGTCGGATTCAGCAGCACCGACGGCACCACCGCAGTCGACGCCACAATCGTCTTCCGAACAAAATAATAGGGCTGAATACCTATTCCGACAGTTCCGAAATGTTCCGACCAATCTGGTCGGCAAGTCTTTGACGGGCTTCGCGGCTGGCCCACGCTACGTGCGGGGCAAGGCGGAGCCTGTCTGCTTTTTGTACCGTCAGAAGAGGACTGTCCGCAGGCAGAGGCTCTGTTGCGAAAACGTCCAGCGCCGCGCCGGCAATAGTCTCAGAATCAATCGCCTGTGCAAGCGCAGCCTCGTCCACGATACCTCCTCGTCCGGCATTTACAAGAATCGCTGTCGGTTTCATTTTCGAAAGCTCCTGTGCTCCGATCAGACCTTTGGTGCGCTCGTTAAGAGGAGCATGGACAGAGACTATGTCAGATTCTGCAAGCAGCCTGTCCAGAGGCAGGGAAGGATAATCCGTGCAATGCGAAGTGCCTGAAGTAGAGAAATATACGACCTTCATTCCGAAGGCTTCGGCTACCTTTGCAACCTTTCCGCCAATGTTTCCCATTCCGATGATTCCGATGGTCTTGCCGGCAAGTTCGAACCAGTTGACGCTCACGTCGGTGAACATCCTGGATGCGGAGTATTTTCCGCTTTTCACGAAGTTGTCGTAATATGGCGCATGGCCGCAAAGCGAGAGGATGTGCATGAATGTGGACTGGACGACGGAATCGGTCGAATAGCCGACTGCATTACGTACCGGGATGCCTTTGGATGCGGCATAGTCGAGGTCAATATTGTTCACTCCGGTTGCAGCCTCACAAATCATCTTGAGGTTCTTTCCGGCATCTATGAGCTCCTTGTTCATGATTATCTTGTTGATAATCACCACGTCACAGTCTGCGATTCTTTCTTTTGCCTGCTCCGGGGTGGAACTGTCATAGAGTGTCAGATCGCCGTGACGGCTTATCGGCGCAAAGGTGACGTCGCCCATTGTCGCTGAGTCGAGGAATACGATTTTCAGTTTATTCATGATATTTACATTTATTTCGATTTCATTTTTGGGGTGCCCTTCGAAGGGGCCATAATCGTTTGTAGAGCCCTGCATGGACCGGCCCTTCGCTATGTGGCGGGAGGTAATTAAGGTACAAGTACTTTCAGTGATGAAGGCCGGATGGTAATATCGAGAGTGTCCCCGGTATTGAACCAGTCTCCGTCAAAATGCGCAGCCCCTGCGTGAGGGCGCCTTATGGTAATATTCTGGCCCGTGTAGCAATGCACACGGTGGCTGATGTCGCAGTGCCCTGCCATGAGAGCCGTCGCCAGCACCGGCAACTCGATGCTGTGGAAATTGTCGAGGATGGTGATGTCCAGATGACCGTCGCAGCAGCTTGCATGAGGGGTTACCTTGGCTTCATTTCCCCACTGATTCGAATTCCCGACAGTGATAAGCACGGCTTCCTGAGTCCATTCCCGGCCGTCGATATTGATGGTATAGGTATCCGGCTTGTAATCGGCCCAGAGCTTGAGAGCCTGCTCAACATAGGTCTTCGGGCCACGGCGCCCCGACTTAGCAAAAAGCTTGCTCACGTCTGCATCGAAGCCCACGCCGCAAACGGAAAAGAATGCACGCGAATTGATGAAGCCGGCATCAAGAGGCTGAGTCCTGCCTTTTTCAATGATTGACAACGCTTTGGAAAGATGATGGCTTATTCCGAGGCATCTTGCTAGGCCGTCACCGCTTCCGCATGGAATGATGCCAAGAGTCTTGCCGGTTCCGAGCAGGCCGCGTGCGACCTCGTTTACCGTGCCGTCACCGCCAACCGCCACGACGACGTCTTCTGCCGCTTCGCGAGCAAGGATTTCCGCATGTCCGGCATATTCGGTAACTACCACCCTGTGTCCGCTGCCTTCAAGTGCCGCCTTGATTTTCGCCCGTCTTCCTTTTCCGGAAATTGGATTTATTATAAATAATGTATTCATTTTCAATTCTTTAATATAGATCTCTCCATTCGCTTCGCTCAGTCGAGATGACATTTACTATTTAAAAACAGACAAAGCGGAGTTGAAGACAGGACTCTCCGCGCCGAGAAAATCCAGGACGCTGTGGAACACATGGTACTGCCCCACCTCCTCAAGATTCTTCAGACAATCCG
>JBJFDD010000067.1:0-10787 GCA_051889815.1 Candidatus Cryptobacteroides sp.
TTGCCCTTGGGCCAGATGGACTGACGTTCTGCAGCATAAGATGAGCATATCATTACGGAAATGATGCCCAATAAAGCAAATACCCTTTTCATCTTGGAAAACAATTGGATGGAACAGTGTTGATTTACATGTGGTTAAAGGAAGGCCCAAGGCCTTCCCCGAAGAGTACCCCCGTTGGGAATCGAACCCAAACCATCGGAACCGGAATCCGATATTCTATCCGTTAGACTACAGGGGCATACACAAAATTACAAAAAAACGGGGCTTATACCAACCGATTATTCATTTTTTTGCAAGATTTTTGTAATTTTGAATGTTCTATACCTTTTATTTTTAAGAAAAATGAAGAAAGCATTCATATTCCCAGGCCAAGGCTCCCAGTTTCCCGGGATGGCCAAAGAACTCTACGACAACAACCCCAAGGCAAAGGAGATGCTGGAGAAAGCCAACGAAATCCTTGGATTCAGGATTACCGACATCATGTTTGAAGGCACTCCCGAGGACCTCAAGGCCACAAAAGTAACCCAACCCGCCATATTCCTGCATTCCGTTGTGCTTGCAAACTGCATTGAAGGTTTCGCCCCGGACATGGTAGCGGGCCATTCCCTCGGAGAGTTTTCAGCTCTTGCCGCCGCAGGTGCCATCAGTTTCGAAGATGCCTTGAAACTCGTGGCAATCCGCGCCACACAGATGCAGGCATGCTGTGAGAAGGTCCCCGGAATGATGGCCGCAATCATTGGATTGCCGAATGAAAAGGTCGAGGAAATCTGTGCCTCATGCGACGGTATCGTCCTGGCAGCCAATTACAACAGCGACGGACAGGTCGTCATCTCCGGCGAAAATGCATCTGTTGAACAAGCCTGCGCGAAGGCAAAGGAATCCGGAGCCAGAAGGGCACTTCCCCTGGCGGTAAGCGGAGCATTCCACTCCCCTCTCATGGAGCCTGCACGCATTGAACTCGGCAAGGCAATCGAAAAGACTCCGATGTCTGTGCCTGTATGCCCTGTCTACCAGAATGTCACGGCACTCCCGACCAGCGACCCTTCCATCATCAAGGAGAACCTTCTTGCACAACTGACTTCTCCGGTAAGGTGGACCCAGTCAGTGAAGAACATGCTCGCGGACGGGGCACTCAGTTTTACCGAACTCGGTCCAGGTACCGTCCTGCAAGGTCTCGTCAAGAGAATAGCCGGGCCGGTGGAAGGTCTTGAAATCAACGGATTGACAACTCTATAAACCATCGAGAACATACCAACGATATGGCTAAAGAAAAGAAATTCATCACTTGTGATGGCAATACCGCTGTAGCGAACATCGCCTATCTTTTCAGCGAGCATGCAGCCATCTACCCTATTACTCCATCGTCTCCGATGGCCGAGAATATCGACGAATGGGCCGCCCACGGCAAAAAGAACCTCTGGGGAGAGACCGTCAAGGTCACTGAACTCCAGAGCGAAGGCGGAGCCTCGGGCACAGTCCACGGATCCCTCCAGGCAGGTGCACTCACCACGACCTACACCGCATCCCAGGGACTCCTGCTGATGATTCCGAACATGTACAAGATTGCCGGCGAGATGCTCCCTGCTGTCTTCCATGTCTCAGCCCGAACCCTCGCGTCGCATGCACTTTCCATATTCGGAGACCATCAGGACGTCATGGCCTGCCGCCAGACGGGTTTTGCCCTCCTCGCTTCTGGTTCCGTACAGGAAGCCCAGGACCTTGCAGCCGTGGCACATCTTTCCGCCATCAAGTCAAGCATCCCGTTCCTCCACTTCTTTGACGGATTCCGCACTTCGCACGAGATCCAGAAGATCGAAGCCCTGGACGAGGACGACCTCAGGAAGATGGTCAGCACCAAGTCCATCCGGAATTTCAAGGCCCGTGCTCTCAACCCTGACTCCCCTGTCACCAGGGGCACCGCCCAGAACGGAGACGTCTTCTTCCAGGCAGTGGAATCCAGGAACAAATACTACGAAGCAGTGCCGGACATCGTTGCCCGCTACATGGGTGAAATCAGCGAACTCACCGGAAGGCAGTACCGTCCGTTCTCATACTACGGTTCCCCTGACGCGGAGAACATCATTGTTGCGATGGGCTCCGTCACTGAAACCATCAAGGAAACGATTGACTACCTCGGGAAGAAAGGCAGGAAGTACGGCCTTGTCACAGTCCACCTCTACCGTCCGTTCTCGGAGAAATATTTCCTCAAAGTGCTTCCTAAGCATGTGAAGAAGATTGCAGTCCTCGACAGGACGAAGGAGCCGGGAGCCCTCGGAGAGCCTCTTTTCCTCGATGTCAAGGCTCTCTTCCAGGGAAAGGAGCAGTCTCCTCTTGTCATCGGCGGCCGTTATGGCCTTTCTTCAAAGGACACCACCCCTTCACAGATTGTAGCAGTCTTCGACAACCTTGAGCAGAAGGAGCCGAAGAGCGATTTCACCATCGGAATTGTCGACGATGTGACTTTCAAGTCCCTGCCGATCAGGAACGAGATTTCAATCGTGAAGCCGGGCACCACCGAGTGCAAGTTCTACGGCCTGGGGTCAGACGGAACAGTAGGCGCCAACAAGAACACAATCAAAATCATCGGCGGTCACACCGACCTTTACTGCCAGGCCTATTTCGACTACGATTCCAAGAAGTCAGGCGGCTACACCTGCTCGCACCTCCGCTTCGGAAGCGCCCCTATCAAGGCCCCGTACCTTGTCTCCACACCTGATTTCGTCGCCTGCCACGTCCCATCCTACCTCAAGAAGTACGATGTTCTCAAGGGCATCAAGACCGGAGGCACCCTCCTCCTGAACAGCATCTGGAACGAGGAGGAAACCATCGAGAGAATCCCTGACTACTGCAAGTCAGTAATAGCCAGGAAGAAGATCAGGCTCTTCATCATCAATGCAACCAGGATTGCCTCCGAAATCGGTCTCGGCAACAGGACCAACACCATTCTCCAGTCAGCCTTCTTCAAGATTACCGGCATCATCCCTTACGAGGACGCTGTCAAGTACATGAAGGACGCCATCGTCAAGAGCTACGGCAAGAAGGGCGAGGACGTCGTCAACAAGAATTTCGCGGCCGTCGAGCGTGGCGGTGAATATGTCGAAGTCACCATCCCGGAGAGCTGGAGTTCAATCTCCGCCAAGTTCGAGACCCCTGGCAAGGACCGTCTGGCCCCTGCCTTCGTCAAGGATGTGGCAGACATCGTCAATGCGCAGTGCGGCGACTCCCTCCCTGTCAGCTCGTTCATGGAATATTCAGACGGCACCATGCCGGCAGGCACTTCAGCATTCGAGAAGCGCGGAGTTGCTGTCAGTGTTCCGGAATGGAATCCGGAGAAGTGTATCCAGTGCAACACCTGTTCTTTCGTCTGCCCTCACGCTGCAATCCGTCCGTTCCTTCTTACTGGAGAAGAGGCAGAAGCAGCCCCTGGAACCTTGAAGACAGCCCAGGGCAAGGCAGTCCTCAAGGAGTACAAGTTTGCTATCTCAGTCTCAGTTGACGACTGTACAGGCTGCGGAAACTGCGTGGATGTCTGTCTCGCAAAAGACAAGGCAATTTCAATGGTTCCATACCAGAGCCAGACCGGCGAGCAGGCCAATTTCGACTACCTCAACAGCAAAATAGGCTACAAACAGGTTGTCGACAAAAAGGCCAACATGAAGAATTCCCAGTTCGCCCAGCCTCTGTTCGAGTTCAGCGGAGCCTGCGCAGGCTGCGGTGAGACCCCATACATCAAGAACATCACCCAGCTCTTCGGTGACCACATGATGATTGCCAATGCTACCGGCTGTTCTTCAATCTACGGAGCATCCTTCCCTGCATCGCCGTACTGCACCGATGCCGACGGCCACGGTCCCGCATGGGCAAACTCCCTGTTCGAGGACTTCTGCGAGTTCGGACTCGGAATGAAACTCGGTTCTGACCGCATCCGCGAGACCGTTGCCTCACTGATGACCAAGGGTCTGTCCTGCAGTTGCTGTTCAGACGAAATCAAGGCCCTCTACCAGCAGTGGCTCGACAACCGCAACAATGCTGCAATCACAAGGGAAGTCGCCGACAAGCTCGTCCCACTGATGCAGGAATGCGACTGCGACACTTGCAGGAAACTTCTTGAGCTCAAGCATTACATCCCTGCCAGAAGCCAGTGGATCATCGGTGGTGACGGTGCAAGCTACGACATCGGCTACGGTGGACTCGACCACGTCATCGCATCCGGAGAGAATGTGAATATCCTGGTTCTCGACACCGAGGTATATTCAAACACCGGAGGCCAGTCTTCCAAGGCGACCCCTGCCGGAGCCATCGCAAAATTTGCCGCAAGCGGCAAGAAGATCCGAAAGAAGGACCTTGGAATGATGGCCATGAGCTACGGCTATGTCTATGTCGCACAGGTTGCGATGGGAGCCAGCCCTGCACAGTACCTCAACGCCATCAAGGAGGCCGAGGCCTACGACGGACCATCCCTGGTAATTGCCTACGCTCCATGCATCAACCATGGCCTGAAGGCCGGCATGGGCCTGAGCCAGAAGGAGGAGAAACTCGCGGTAGAATGCGGCTACTGGCATCTGTACAGGTACAACCCAGCTCTCGAAGGCACCGACAAGAATCCGTTCTCTCTGGATTCCAAGGAGCCGGACTGGAGCAAGTTCCAGGACTTCCTCAAGGGTGAAGTCAGATTCTCATCCCTCGTCAAGCTCTTCCCTGACAAGGCGCAGGAACTTCTGGCACTGACCGAGGAATTCGCCAAGGTACGCTACAGCAACTACGCACGCCTTGCCGGCAAGTAGTCCCGGGCAATCCGGCAGAACATTTGAGGAGGATGACCCCGCGAGTCCTGACGGACTGGAGGTCATCCTCTTATTGTTATCAGCTTTTGGGTTTTATCTATTTTGTTGCGAACTTTGCAGAATAATATTCACGACTCATGAACAAACTTAAATTCTGGATGGACAATGCAAGAAAGATAGCGCTTCCACAGAGCGCCCTGCCTTGCCTGACTGCCATCATCCTTTCCATCGGACAGGACGGATTCTTCTGGCCACTGGCCATACCCGTATTCCTGGGGGTCTGTGCCGCACACCTGGGCATGAACCTCGCTGATGACCTTTATGACTACCGGAAAGGTCTGCCTTCCGGGGAAATCCGTTCTTCCCTTGCCGCCGAAGGATCTGTCCGCGCAAGGATGGAGAAATGCCATTACATCCTATCCGGCAAGGCCACCGAAAAGGATCTTGCCAAGGCAGTAGCCGCCTTCCTGGGTTTCGCAGGACTGATGGGGCTGGCCATTGTCTTGTACAGATTCTTCTCCGACGGGCTGGCCTCCGCCCTGGCGGTCGTGCTCTATGCCCTCTCCGGGCTGTTTGTGGGACTGCAGTATTCGGGAAGACCGCTCCGGTTGGGCTACCACGGACTCGGAGAAGTCGTGATTGGAGTAATGTTCGGTCCGCTCAACATGATGGGAGTCTCCGCCGCGATGACCGGCACGGCCTTCCGCCCGGACCTCTTCATACTGAGCATCGGTGTCGGCAGCATGGTCACCAACATTGTCTATGTACACTCCGTGATGGAATCCGAAGCAGACAGGAGGCTCGGTAAATTCACCTTCGCCCATCTCCTCGGCACAAAGAAGCTGCAGACTGTTTTCATCGGGATATTCGCGATACTTCCTTTCCTGTGCCTGCTAACCAACATCTTCTTCTACGGCTGGAGCCCTTTCTATCTGCTTACCCTAGCTACCCTGCCGATGTCCGTCTGCCTGATCTTTTCCACCTGGAAATTCATCAACGACCTTCCCCGCAACGACTCCCCGCGCTGGTGGATGGGCCCCATGGGAGACTGGGACGGCTATGTAAAGGCAGGGATGGACTGGTTCCTCTTCCGATGGCTTTTGGCCAGGAACATTGATACCTTCTTCTGCCTGATCGTCATTCTTGTCTTTATCTCAACCCTGATATTCTAAAACAGCCCTCTGATGCTCAAACAATATTTCTATCTCGCCCAGTGGTTCATCCGCGCCCGCTTCTTCGGCCGTCGTGCACCCCTCCAGACCGTCCTGTTCATCACGGACAAATGCAACCTGCGGTGCAAGCACTGCTCGGTGTACGGCAGCGCAGGCTACCGCCAGAGGAGATTCGAAGACATAGTTGCAGACCTGCAACGCTCCTATGACGCCGGATCCAGGTTCGTGGACCTCGAAGGAGGAGAACCGACCCTGTGGAAGGAAGGAGACAAGACCATAAACGACATCATCGATGCCGCCAAGAAGATCGGCTTCTTCTCGGTTACAGTAACCACCAATGCCCAGCAGGATTTCTCCTGGATCCATCCGCATTCGATCTGGGTCTCGATGGACGGAGTCGGCAGGTACCACGAAGCCATCCGCGGAGAAGGCACTTTCGCACGTCTGGAAGAGAACATCCGAAAGAGCGGACACAAGCACCTCAGTGTCAACATGGTAGTCAACTCCCTCAACTGGGAATCGCTGGACGAGGCCATTGAATATGCCGGGGCGAACAAGGCCATCGAGCAGATTTCAATCAACTTCCACACCCCGTATCCAGGTACGGAGTACCTGATGCTGCCGCCCCAGAAGAAAGCCGAACTGATTGACAAAGTCCTGGCCTACAAGAAGAAAGGCTACCCTGTCATGAACTCGAAATCTGGTCTAAGGAAGATGAAGAAAAACGCCCTGCGGGAAATCGAACTCGGGAAAGAATGCTTTGTCACCAATTTCATCTATCCTGACGGAAGCGAAGGACTCTGTTCGGGCTACGGTACCGAACAATGCCGTGACTGCGGATTCTGCATGGCCGGAGAGATGGCATCCGTCTTCAACTTCTGCCCGGACACACTGCTGGCCGGCTTCAAGTTAAGGATGTAAGTTTTCCCTTCATTTCCATCCGGCGATGTTCAAGTCCCTGTTCTCGATCCTGTGGCGTTCCATTGCGCTGTTCTTCCTGGTCATCATGCTGGCAGTCTGCGTGACCGGGATAAGTCCTGTGTACCGTTTCCCGATTCCCCATCCTTTCTGCGGTCCCGACATATTCAATCCCTACAGGAACCTTCATCGGGTGCAGGATGGCCCCATCTGGAAGCGGGCCAATTTCCACACCCACACAGAAACGGGCGGAATCTTCGACGAATGCACACACAGTCCTGCCGAGACTGCGGATTCACTCAGGGGCTTCGGCTACGACATCATCACCTTCTCCAACCACAATGCCCTCACAAGGCATCTTGAAGGAGTAGTGCCAAGGATGAATGTCTATGAACATGGGTGGAACATCTTCAAATTCCACAAACTCGTCTTCGGATGCAGCAAGGTAATCCTATGGGACAATCTTCTGCCCCTGCTTGCCTCACAGAGGCAGTTCCAGCTGGACTTGCTCTCAAAAGGCTGTGACCTGCTGCAGATAAACCATCCGTCGAGGACCTTCCTGACATCCAGGGCAATCATGGAGAAACTCGAAGGTTATTCCCTGATCGAGCTGGACAGCGGCAACACGACCGCCCAGGAGTACTGGGACTGGGCCCTGAGTGCAGGACACTACAGTTTCGGAACAGCCAATGACGACCTGCATTTTCCTGACATAAGCAGTAAAATTGCAGTACGGTGCAATTTCCTGAACACCCTTTCGAACAGCAGCAAGGACATTCTTGATTGTCTCTCGGATGGGGACTTCTACTCGATGCGCATCCCGGACTACGGCCACGGAGATTGGAAAGAGAAACACACAAGGAACAGGAACCGGCCGAGTATCAAGGATATAGGCCTGAAGGGCAGGGACATATTCATACGCCTTAGCGAATGTGCCGACAGCATTGTCGTGACGGGACAGGGCTCCAGCCGTCTTGCTTCATCCTTCCGCTGCGACTCCCTGTACTACCGTTTCCGCGACACTGACCACTATGCCAGGTTCACGGCCTATTTCCCGGATGGCGAAGTAATATATTCAAATCCCTTTGCCCGCTATGACGCGTCCGTTTCCAACAGCCCGTTCAGGGCTCCGGAACACCGGATTTGCATTGGATGGACAGTCTTATACAATCTTATGGTGCTGTTGCTGAGCTCATTGATTGTCTTTGCGGGATACAAATGCTTGAAGAAAAAACATGAAAAACAAAATTAGACCGGACAAAATCAAACTGTGTTGGATCTGTCTTATCCTCAGTGCATTCACTCTCCTGGCCTACCACAAGCCATTCTTTTCAGTCGTTCTTGAAAAGATCGAGAGCGGCTTCAACGGAGTGTTCATCACCGCCTCGCTCGTCATAGTGATGCTTGCCCTGAACTATTTCTTCTGCTATCTCCTGCTCTGGGCAGGACGGGGATTCGGAAGGGCCATAATTGCCGCAAGCTTCATTGCCGACGCCGTAAGTCTTTATTTTATAAACACTTATGATGTAATGATTGATGCCTCGATGATGGGAAATGTCTTCAATACCCGTTTTTCAGAGGCATCAGGTTTCTTCAGCGGAGCGGCAGTGGCCTATGTCCTGCTGCTGGGAGTTGTGCCTGCAGTCTATGTCTGTGTGAGAAAGATTGATTTCGGCCCGTCAAAAAGGTTCTGGAGCAACACAGGGGTTTCTCTCCTGACAGTCATCCTGCTGGTCTTCGCCAACATGACCAACTGGCCTTGGATTGACCGCAATTCCACAGTTCTGGGAAGCCTTCTGATGCCATGGTCCTACACAGTCAACACCTTCCGCTACTACGGCCAGGTGCGCGAACGCAACAGGAAAGAGATTCCCCTGCCGGATGCCACATTCAGGAACGACGACAAGAGTGTTTTCGTGCTGGTTATCGGGGAGAGCGCCCGAAGAGACCATTTCTCGCTCTACGGCTACGGCAGGAATACAAATCCCCTGCTCGGAAATGACGACGTGGTCGCAATTCCTGCCAAATCTGCGGCCACCTATACTACTGCCGGAGTAAAGGCGATACTCGACCACAAGGACACGGACAAGCTCTACGAAATTCTCCCGAACTATCTCTTCAGGGCCGGGGCGGATGTACTCTGGCGGACAAACAACTGGGGCGAACCGCCTCTTCATATCGAGAAAGTCATGAATATGTCGTCCCTGAAGGAGAAATACCCCGACGGGGACGACCGCTACGACGGACTGCTGGCAATGGGACTTTCCGATGAAGTCCTCGCTTCCGGCAACAACAAGCAGCTCATTGTACTCCATACCAGCACCAGCCACGGGCCGTCATACAACAAACGCTATCCTCCCCAGTTCGAGACCTTCACCCCGGTCTGCACAACAGTGGAGATGTCAAAAGCCGACCCGCAGGAGCTTGTCAACGCCTACGACAACACCATCCTCTACACCGATGCCCTGGTGCACGATGTGATACAGCAGATGGAAAGCCTGCCGGAGGAATGGAAGAGTTGCGTCCTTTACGTCTCCGACCACGGAGAATCGCTGGGAGAGGGCAACCTGTACATGCACGGTGTTCCTATCTCCCTGGCTCCGAAGGAACAGTACGAGATTCCGTTCATCGTCTGGACCTCCGAAGGAACTTCGGCAGTGAAGGAGATGGAATCGGCAGTGCAGTACAATGTCTTCCACAGCGTAATGGATTTCCTGGGAGCCGAGAGCGAGATCTACGACGCGGAAATGAGCATATTCAAATGAAAGCGCTGTTTGTCATAAACCCCATCTCTGGGAAGGGGCACAAGGAAAAGCTCATCGCCGCCCTGGACAAGAGGGGGATTGAATATGCCGTCACTACCAGGGCCGGAGAAGGTGAGGAACTCGCCAGGAATGCAACCGCCGATACCGTGGTGGCTGTCGGAGGAGACGGCACCCTCAACGAGGTGGCAAGAGGGATCCTCGGTACCGGAAAGACTCTGGGCATAGTACCCTGCGGAAGCGGAGACGGTCTTGCAAGGTTCCTTGGAATCAGTCACGACCTGGGCAAGGCCATGGAAGTGGTCTCCGCCGGCAAAACCATTCCCCTTGATGCCGGCATGATCAACGGGCATCCTTTCTTCTCGGTCTGTGGCGTGGGTTTCGATGCCAACGTCAGCAAAGCATTCGCCGAGGCCGGAAAGCGCGGGCTGCTGACCTATGTGGAAGAAGCCCTGAAACTTTGGCACAACTACACCCCTGAAGAATTCACAATCAGCATCGACGGGCAGGAATGGACCCAGAAAGCAGTGCTGGTCACTGTCGCCAACTCCAACCAATGGGGTAATGATGCCGCAGTCGCCCCGAAGGCAGACTGCTCGGACGGACTTCTGGACATCACAATCCTGGATTCTGTCGACAGCATTGAACTTCCCGCCCTGGCAATCAAGCTGATGACAGGAAGATGCGATTCGTCCAGCCACGTCCACTGCTACACCGGGAAACACATCGTCATCACCCGCAGCTGTCCCGGGCCAGCCCACTACGACGGAGACTGGTTTGAAGCGGACAGTCGAGTTGAAATCTCTGTCATTCCTTCCGCATTGAAGGTCCTGGTGCCCTGAGCCTGTCCACAGGCCAGCTGGCGCACTGCAAAGCAACGGGTGAACGCAGGTCCCAAGACTTACGTTCACCCGATTGAATTTGCTCAGAGGTGGAAGTTCTACTCTTCCGACGCCCTGTATTCAAGGAGGTCTCCAGGTTGGCAATCCAAAGCCTTGCACAAGGCGTCGAGAGTGGCAAAACGGATTCCTTTTGCCTTGCCTGTCTTGAGGATTGACAGGTTGACCGGCGAAAGTCCGATTTTCGCAGCCAGCTCGGCGGAAGTCATCTTTCTTCTGGCGAGCATCACATCGACGTTTACAATGACAGGC
>JBJFDD010000068.1:0-2887 GCA_051889815.1 Candidatus Cryptobacteroides sp.
GATTCAAGGCGTTCCTTGAGCAAGGCGGGGCAAAGACAGATTCGGAAATGGGGCGTTACATTGCAGGCTTTCTTTCCAAGGGTTATATGAATATGCCGGTGCCGGAGGAAGTGGAACTCGAAGCCGGCTGCACTTCTTTCCAGGGCAAAGGCGTTTTCGCCCGCAACTTTGATTTCGAGGATGCCGGACAGAATCTGGTGATTGTCAAGACTGAACCGGCAGATGGCTATAAGTCGATATCAACCAGTACATTCGCCTTTCTCAGCAACAGTCCCGACTGGCATCCGGTCGCTGGGATGGACGGTTTCATGGCATTGGCTACAGCGTATATTCCGCTTGACGGCATGAACGAAATGGGCGTCTGTGTCGCCGATCTGATAGAATTGGATGGCGAAACGGCTTCCGTGGACACGGAAAAACCTGACCTTACCATTGTCGGGGCAATCCGCCTCGTACTTGATTATGCCGCATCGGTGGAAGAAGCTGTCCAACTGCTGTCTGAATATGATGTCTATCCGTCCATCGGCCAGGCACATCATCTTGCGATAGCCGATACCGGCAATTCTGTCGTGGTTGAGTGGAAAGACGGGGTGATGCACGTCACTCCGGCCCCGGTCGTGACAAATCATTGCTTATGGGAGGCGCGTGAGAACCCGATGACAGCCGAGTCCCACAACAGGATGAGCCGTATCGGTGGCCTCTGTCCCGTTGATGTCAGTAGTGCGGAGGAGGCTGCCAGGCAAGCATCCTATGACGATTTCACTTTATGGTCAGTGGTTTACGACAGGTCTTCCGGAAGCGGAACCTGGTACCTGCGCTGCCGTTGGGACAATCCGATAGCCCTGTCATTATAGGTTTTGCCTTATGTCAGCATATTCACTTAAGATTTTATGAATATGAAAAAGAACCCTGGTGTCTTTGAATATTTTGAAATGAAGCAGGAGCAGTTCGTATGGCTATAATCGAAACAAAAAGACTCATCCTCCGTCCGTGGGAGGAATCCGATGCCGAGGCATTGTTCAGGTACGCTTCCGACCCGGACGTGGGACCTCGCGCCGGATGGCCGCCGCACAAGGATATAGATGAGAGCCGGAGGGTAATCCGCGACATATTCACAAATGACCGGACCTGGGCTGTCACTCTTCGGGAAACCGGGGAGGCAATTGGCTGCATGGGGTACTTCATCCACGGCGAGAGCAACATTCCGATAGGGGAAAATGATGCCGAAATCGGCTACTGGATAGCAAAGCCGTTCTGGAACCTGGGTCTTGCCACCGAAGCACTTGTGGCGATGGTCGATTATTGTTTCAATGTCAAGGGGTTCCTCACTCTCTGGTCGGACTTCTTCGTCGACAATCCTGCCTCCGGCCGAGTCATGGAAAAATGCGGATTCAAGGACACCGGACAGACCAACTGGTGCAGCCATCTCTATCACGGGGATGACCGGCCGGTGCACATTATGAAGAACAAGGGAAAGGAGAAATAGTAGCAATATAGCGGCGTGGCTCTTGTTCAGGAAACATCGTCTTTCGGTTTCAGCAACCATTATTTGGGGACTTCTTTGCGGACAACAAGGGAGCAACCCTCAAGGATGCAATCAGATGCTGGCACTGGAAGAAGATTCAGCCGGGTTCACTCAGATATGATAAATCGGATATAGAAAGGGCCGGAAGATTTGACCCACTACGATAACCGATAATACACAGTCTAATAGATATCCGATAAAGATGAAACAGGAAGAATTATTAGATAGATTTAGTCTTCATTATGAAAGACTTATCTCAAAATTCGCTAATAGTATTTGCAAATTGGACTATCGAGGAATGCCTGAACCACATATTCCGGTAATACCGTCTCTCGCTGACCGGCATGCTGCTCCGAAATCGGGAAGATGGAGCGAGTGATTTATTGACAGAGTATATCCGAATCAGATTTGACTAGAAATCATTCCTGTCAAAATCCGTGCGGAAATCGAAGTGGTCTTGAGGTGATTGGTCAGAAGCACCTGTCCGGTTTGGCCCGAGTTCCATTCTTGGAGAATCGGCATTCATCTTCGACTCAACGATTGTTGAGAATCCGTATGTCGAGTTGGCGATGTCGATGAACTTTGTCTGGGCACCGCTGAAATGCAGTGCAATCTTGCCGGTTTCACCGTTGCGGTGTTTTGCCAATATGGCCTGCGCTTCGGCGGGGTCTTCGCTCATCCCGAGCATATACGGCCTGTGGATGAACATTACCACATCGGCATCCTGCTCGATCGAGCCGGAGTCACGGAGGTCGCTTAATACCGGGACACCGTTGCTTCCGGGACGGTTGGCCAGGTTCCTGTTGAGCTGGGAGAGGGCGATTATCGGGATATGGAGTTCCTTTGCTGTCGCTTTCAATGCCTGCGAGATGGCTGAAACCTCCTGTTCCCTGTAAGCCTGCGGGCCTACTGCGGCATGCATGAGCTGCAGATAGTCCACGAACACCAGCTGTATGCCCTTCTCCCTGTGAAGCCGCTTGACCTTTGATGTAAACTCGGTAATGGTGATTCCAGGGGTCTCGTCTATGAACAGCGGGGCCTTAACAAGCCTCCTGATAGCTGACTCCAATTGCTCCCAGTCTCCATCTTCCATCTTCTTCGCACCATGTATCTTGTCCGACTCGAGACCGGCCTCAGCGGAGATGAGACGATCCGCCTGCTCCATGTCGGACATTTCGAGCGAGAAGAATGCCGTCGAGACTCCGAAGTCCACCGCGGCGTTTCTGGCGAGGTTCAGCGCGAATGCGGTCTTTCCGACCGAAGGCCTCGCCCCGAGGATGATGAGATTGTCATTCTGCCATCCTCGGGTCAGTTTGTCAATGGACGGGAATCCGGATGCTATCCCGGTCAGCCCGTTTGAGA
>JBJFDD010000069.1:0-2882 GCA_051889815.1 Candidatus Cryptobacteroides sp.
AGTGTATGAGTTTATTAATACACTGCAAAGGTAGTAATGTTTTTCGGACCTGCAAATATTTTTGAAGAAAATTTAAAAATAAGATGACCCGGAGTTTCGAGACTTCGGGTCATCTTTGTCGGATACTGTCCAGGATTGTCTAGAAAGCGATGTTGTAGAGTTTCTCTATGTCCTCGACAGATGTCGGACGTGGATTGCCACCGGTGCAGACATCGTTGAATGCGGCAACGGCGAGGTCGTGGAGATCCTCCTTCCGGACACCGATTTCGCTCAGGTGCTGAGGAATGTTGACACTCAGGGAAAGGTCACGGACAGCCTTGATGGCAGCCTTCACACCTTCATCGACACTCATTCCTTCAGTGTCCACACCCATTGCCTTTGCAATGCCCAGATACTTCACGCGGGCAGGGGAGTCTGCATTGTACTCCATCACGTAAGGGAGGAGAAGGGCGTTGGCGACTCCGTGCGGAGTGTCGTAGAATGCTCCCAGCGGATGGGCCATCGAGTGCACGATTCCGAGACCGACGTTGGAGAATCCCATGCCGGCAATGTACTGTGCCTCTGCCATTCCTTCCCTGGCTTTCACGTCCTTTCCATCCTGGACGGCATTGTAGAGATGTTCGTGAATCAGTTCGATAGCCTTGTACTCGAACATGTCGCTCATCGTCCAGGCGCCTGGAGTGATGTAGCTTTCTATTGCATGGGTGAGGGCATCCAGGCCGGTGGAAGCTGTAAGGCCCTTAGGCATGCTCATCATCAGTTCGCAGTCGATGACGGAGCAGACAGGGATGTCATTCGGATCGACGCAGACCATCTTCTTGCGGTTCTCCTCGTCGGTGATGACATAGTTGATTGTCACTTCGGCAGCTGTTCCGGCAGTGGTCGGAACGGCGAAGGTAGGCACGGCCTTGTTCTTCGTAGGGGCAGTCCCCTCAAGGGAACGCACGTCAGCAAATTCAGGGTTGTTGAATATGATGCCGATAGCCTTGGCAGTGTCCATCGATGAACCGCCGCCGAGAGCGACCATGCAGTCGGCTCCTGACGCCTTGAACCTCTCAAGACCGTCCAGGACATTCTTGATTGTAGGATTCGGCTTGATCTCGGAGTAGATTTCGTAAGGGATTGACGCACCCTTGAGCACATCCTCGATCATTGCGGCAACACCGAATTTGACAAGGTCCTTGTCGGTCACGAGGAGAGCCTTCCTGAATCCGCGCTTCTTGATTTCGTCTGCAATGGCGGTGCGGCATCCCGCTCCGTAGTATGAAGTTTCGTTGAGTATAATCCTTTTCATTGTTGTTCTGTGTCGTTTGTTGAAAACTGTTTGAAGAAATTGCGGAATACTCTATTCCATGTAGAATCTCTCGTCGAGAGGAATGGAAACCGGGGAGTTGTCCGGGTTCACTTCCATGATGTCGGCCATGTAGTCCCACCATTTCTGGACGATAGGATTGCCTCCGAGATCCTGCGAACCTTCATCTCCTTCGACTTCCTGGTAGGCGAACAGGATGTTGGTGTCCTTGTCCCAGAAAATGGAGTAGTTCCTTACTCCGCTGTCGGAAAGGAGTTTCTTGAGTTCCGGCCAGATTGCAGCATGCCTGCGCTTGTATTCATCTTCGCAGCCGGGTTTGAGGAACATTTTAAAAGCTTCTCTTCTTGCCATGTTGATAATGTTGTTATGTGGTTGGTCTTTGCGGGGCGGGTGTGGTCCCGCCTCTTTCTCTACAAATATATCAAATCAATTCAAAAATTGCTATAATTGCATAAATTTTAGACATCAGATTTGGCGACATTCACATTTCCAAATATCAGCAATATGCACGCTCATCTCAAATTACTCTCTGCCATGGTCCTGTCCGTCGCAGTTGCCGCTTCCTGTGCCACAAGTGTGGAAGAAGCCCCTAAAGAAGATGACCTTCACGTCTGTGCCTACATCTGGCCGTCCTGCCATGATGATTCACTTGCCCACAAATGGCTCTGGGAAGAGGGAATCGGTGAGTGGGAAGTCATCAAGAAGGGTGACCCACGCTTCCCGGGACATTACCAGCCCAGACAGCCTTTCTGGGGCTACGAACTTGACAACGATCCTGTTGTTGTCGAGAAATGGATCCAGACCGCACTGAAGTACGGCATCAATACCTTCATCTATGACTGGTACTGGTACTCTACCGAGGACGGTTATTCCGGACCCTATCTGGAGAGTGCCCTCAATGACGGTTTCCTGAAGGCTCCGAGCAATGAAAAGATGGGATTCTACATCATGTGGGCCAACCATGATGTCAAGTACAACTATTGGAACTACCACAAGTGGGGCGACAATGAGGACCGCCTCTTCAATCCGGATGTGGACTGGGACAAGCTCAAGAAGATTACCTCGCGGATCATCAGCCAGTACTTCACCCGCCCGAACTATGTAAAGATTGACGGTTGCCCTGTGCTGGCGATATTCTCGATGGACAATTTCATCAGGAGTTTCGGCTCTGAGGACGAGGCTGCCAAGGCGATGGATTACATGCGCGAAGAAGTAAGGAAAGCCGGTTTCCCGGGCCTGCATATTCAGGAGACACAGGGAGGCGGCTATCTCATGGGCGAGGAAAGAATCGCACAGATGCGCCGCCGCATAGGGAAACTCGGCATCAATTCCGAGGCACTCTACAACATGGGCGGCTTCACCACTGACTATGTGCAGTACGGCAACAATGCCCTCGCATGCAGGGCGCAGATGGACGAGGTCTTCGATGTGCCTGTCTTCCCGACTGTCTCGGTCGGCTGGGACGACACCCCGAGATTCCCTGCCAAGGGCGCGGACGATGTCACCCGCTTCCACCAGACTCCACAGAGTTTCGCGATGTACCTGCAAAAGGCCAAGGAATATGTCGAAG
>JBJFDD010000070.1:0-10707 GCA_051889815.1 Candidatus Cryptobacteroides sp.
GCACCGTTGGCTGCCTTGTAGGCCTGGATTCTGTCATAGACCTTCTTGAACAGGGTGTAGCCCGGGTCGGTGTACTCGATGTAGAGGGCCTCCGGGAAGAGTTCCTTGCAGGTTGCCTCGGCGTTCTTCGAACACATCAGGCCGTTGACGAGGGTCGGATGGGTGTGGACGATGTATGGAGCGCTCATCGTGTTGTGGAGGGAAGTCTCCACTGAAGGGCGGCGGTCCTTGGTGATGCAGGCTGCGGCGAGGTCATTCTTGACCTGTTCCTCGCGCTCGGCAGTCTCGCTGCTGTAAACTTTTTCTCCCATAGGGTTGAGGAGGGCGCGGTCAAGTACTGCAAAACCGTCCTCGGTGATGGTGGCCATTGCGAAACCGCTGGCCTTTACCCAAAGTTTCTCTTCATTCTTGTAGGAAGTGTTTCCGCCACCTGCGATGACGAATTTCGGGTCGGAACCGTACTTCTGTGAAAGTGCTACAAGGTTTTCAATCTCTTTCATGATGTCTGGAATAATTATCTGCTATGTTTCTGAATATGATTCTATGAATATGTTTCCATGGATACCGGGAACCAAGGAGGTCTAGAATTTCACTGTCTTCCGGATGAGTTCGTCACCGGCATCGGCAGAATCCAGCCCGGCCTGGTGGGCGGCAACCATGCAGGCACCGTGATAGTTGATTTCACGGAGCTTCTCCGAAAGGACTTCTGCATCGCGGGTGCGGAGCCTGATAGGCTCAAGGGCAGGAGTGTTGTGCTCGGAACCGAAGGTTACTATGAAGCCCTCGTCCATCAGGTAGCCTGCGTACTGCTCGAGAACGGCGGTGGTGTTGCGGGTGGTGATGAATTCGACAGACTTGAATCCGCGCTTCTTGAGGGTGTCGGCAGCCTTCATCAGGTCGCCTTCGAAGTCTGTGAAGTTGCCCTTCGCGTCATCTGCAAGGAACGGGTAGGTCGGGATACCGCCGGCCGCCTCGATGATGGCTTGGACGGTCTCCATCGGAAGGAACGCCTTCGGGTCTTCCGGTACGAAAGCGGCACCGCCTGACTTGAGGAGGTTGCCCCTGATCTCGTTCTCGACCTTGGCTACGTCGGAAGGGTCGCTCTTCAGGGGTTTCCCGCCGAACACTCTCTCGTAGAATGCGAGCCTCTCACCTTCGGCGACGTTGGCCTCGATGGCCATTCTGAGTGCCTTTGCGAGGTGGCGCTCACGGATGGAACCGCGTGTGAGCTCCTTTTCAACCTGATTGAAATCGATGTTGAATCCGGCCTTGACAGAATCGAGGTGGGCATTGAGCTTGGCGCACATCTTCTCGACCTGGGCGTTGGACTCTGCCTTCACGTCGGCCAGCTGCTGCGCTTCCTTCCCCTTCAGGATTACAGGATAGGCAAGGCCTTTGCCGCTGAGGTAGGTCCTTCCCGGATTGTTCGGATCGTTGACCCTGAGACCCGCTGCCTGGTCCTCGCTGTTGAGGGAGATGAATTCGATGTTGAAAAGAGGGAAAAGATTCCTCAGTGCACACTCTTCCTTCCATTCGCCGTAGCCGTCAAGGCTGTAGAAATCGTTGATGCCGACCACACCGACCTTCTCTGCGGCAGCCATGTCAAGTGCCTGCTTCACGCCTGTGAAGGCACTGAATGAGTACGGGGTGTGCATGTGGGCATTTACATCGATGATGTTCTTCATTGCAATTGTTTTTTATCTGTTTGAATATTGATCGGTTAATAGTTCGTGCCAATTGGCGGTGCCATTTATCCAATCTCAAAGATAATCATATTTGCCCAATAATAATCAAGGTATGCATGGCATATTCAACAATTCAAAGCAATTCGGTCAAAAAGTCAATCCGTTTTTGCTATTTTTGCCTGATTTAACTTTTGCCCGCCGTGAACAACCCCTTCCGCTACAGACCCTCCCCGCTGATGGCAGCCCTTTCCTGCGAAGTCATCAGGGCAATTGCGGCCGATCCTGTCCTGGACGGAGTTTTCCGACAGGGCAAGATGCTCGGCATCCTCATCCACTCCCGCGGATGGACGATTGCATATTCAGGGAAAAGAATCCCGGCGGCAGCGGGTCTCCGCCTTCCGGTTCCATCTCTCCGCGACGGCCTTCCCGCCATGTCTTCCGAATATGCCGACCTCCCTTTCGTCCCTCCTGTCTTCGACGTCTCAGGGGGTGTGTTCGCACAGAAGGAAAAGGAGATTTCGGAGCTTTCGGCGAAGATTGCTTCCTGCGCGCAAAACCCTGATGGAGAAGAAGCAAACCGTCTGAAACTCGAGCGCGCGATGCTCTCCGTGAAACTGCAGAAATGGACTTTTTCCCAATACCGCCTCCTCAATGCCCGCGGAGAGGAAAAAAGTGTTCTGGAAATCTTTGCCGCAAAGGGAGTCCTCCCTCCTGCCGCGGCAGGAGACTGCGCTGCCCCCAAACTTCTTCAGCACGCCTTTCTCAATGGTCGGGAACCGCTGGAGATAGGCGAGTTCTGGTACGGCGCCTCTCCCTCAGGCCCGGTCCGGGCAACAGGCAGGTTCTACCCGTCCTGCTCCTGGAAATGCGGTCCGATCCTGGACTTCATGCTCCAGGGACTCGATGTCCCTTCCGGAGTCGTCTCCGATGGAGAGCCGAAGGTACTGATGGAGGATGAGGCGGTAGTGGTTGCCGACAAGCCGTCCGGAATGCCCTCCGTACCTGGCCTGGACGGCCTTATGTCGCTTCAGGAATGGCTGGCCGGCCGCTGCACCTCGGGGGAAGGGATTTTCCAGGTCCACAGGCTCGACCAGGACACCTCGGGGCTGATGGTCTTTGCCAAGTCCCGCCGCTTTCAGGCCGACCTCCAGCGGCAGTTCGAAGAAAGGACTGTGCAGAAGACCTATGTCGCCGTGGTCGGAACCCCTGATGCTTCCGCCGCCGGCGTCCCGTCCACCCCGTACGCCAGCGAAGGAGTCCTGGATTTGCCGCTTGCCCCCGACCATGAAGACAAACCCCGCCAGAAGGTCGATCCTGTGCAGGGCAAACCAGCCGTGACGGAGTACAGGTTCGCTTCAGGGGATGAGGCTGCCGGAATATTCAGGCACTTCGGCCTGGACCCTTTCTCGGCCGAGTCCCGCGCCCTGGGCCTGCGTGCAGTCGTCTTCCGTCCGCGGACTGGCCGTTCCCACCAGTTGCGGGTTCATTCGGCACACCCTCTCGGACTGGCTTCACCGATTGCCGGAGACACCCTCTACGGAGGTGCATCCGGCCTTGGTCCGCTTTCCTCGCGGAGGTTGTGCCTGCATGCTTCGGGCCTCATTTTCCGTCATCCCGTATCGGGCGAAATCCTGGACTTCAAGAGCCCCTGACCCGCACCGGTGCTTTGCAATTGAAGATTCTGCTTCATATCTTTGCCAAAAAGTTCCGCAGAATCAAAAACTACCGCTGAAATGGAATCCTTACCTGACATCGGACTCAAGCAACTTGTCGATATCGTACCTCCGGAGGATGTGACGGGAGTCGACGACGACTTCTTCATATTCCATATCCGGAACAACGGAAATCTTGAAATCCTAAAATACCCCTGCCGCTGCAACGCCTACATGATAATGTTCTGCAATTCCGGGCAGGTGGAAGTCGAAATCAACCTCAACACCTACATCGTCAAGGACTACACCATGCTGGTTAGTTCTCCGGGCAACATCCTCAAGATTTCACGTATGTCGGACCCGTCGTCAATCCGGTTCACCGTCCTTGCCGTTTCCCCGGACTTCGTGTCTTCCCTCAGCTTCGATCTGAAGAAACTGTTCAATGACCGCCTGAATGTCCTCTCGGACCCTTGCTTCCGTCTGACAAGAGATTCCATGAGCATCTGCAACAAGTACTTCTCGCTCTTGTCCAGCCTTGCTTCAAGTACTTTGCCGGACAAGAAAAGGTCTATCGGTTCCTTGATGAGTTCTTTCTTCTACTGTCTTGGCTCCGCACTTGAGACTCCTTGTCCCGGACCTGCCCCGGACCTTTCCGGCCAGCCTTCGTCCACTGCCCGTGCGAACCTGATCTACAAGCAGTTTATCTCCCTGGTTGCCGAATTCCACACCAGCTGCAGACGTGTATCCTTCTATGCGGAACGGATGGGACTGTCACCGAAATACCTTTCCAAGATGATAAAGCAGGTAAGCGGCCGCTCCGCCCCGGAATGGATTGATGCCTATGTCATCCTTGAGGCAAAGAATATGCTGAAATACACCGGGTACAGCATCGGGGAAATTGTCCGCCGCCTGCATTTCGCCGATGCCGCCGTTTTCCACAAATTTTTCAAGGCCCACACCGGAATGACGCCTTTGGCCTACCGCAACAGCTGATCCGTTCCGATTCACGGAGCCCCTTTCCCAGCTCCCGGCGATTCAATCCTCACACCTTGCGCTTCTGTTTCCTCCCCGGGCGAGTCTTTGTCCGGAGCGTATCTCCGCTTCAATGAGTAAGATAGAAGAATGCTTATATTTTATCACAAAAACCGATTTAAAAAATTACATAAAAACATTGTAAATATTCAAAAAGATGCCTATCTTTGCCTTCGGACAGACAAAAGTTCTTTTGTTGTCTATTTGTTAAGTTCGTTTTATATACAGGCTGTCGTTTTGGGGAAAGCGGCAGCCTTTCCTTTTATTCAGCCTCCCGCCCCGCTCCTTTCCGCACTCTTCGGGGTTCTTTTTTTCGAATAGTCTCCCAAGGTGTATGGCATATTCAAAATATTGTTTATTTTTGTTGAACTGACAGAGGCGAACCTTCCGGTCTACCGGGCGAACTGCGCCTGACCTTCCCGCCGTGGACTGGTCTTAAGTCATGGCTGAAATGTTGGATAACACTAAATTGTAATATTCAAATGGCTAACAAGAATCAGAATCTGCCTGCAATCGTCGTGATGTTTGCGCTCTTCTTCATGATCGCATTCGTTACCAATTTCGCAGGTTCAATGGGCGTAATCGTCACCAATCAGTTCGGAGCCTCGAAGGCTCTTTCACAGCTGGGTACCCTGGCAAACTTCATCGCCTACGCCTGCATGGGCATTCCTGCCGGCATCATCCTCAAGAGGAAAGGCTACAAGTTCACTGCACTTGCCGCAGTGATTGTCGGTCTTCTCGGTGTGGCAGTGCAGTGGATTTCCGGGCCGACAGGAAGTTTCGCAGTCTATGTCATCGGCGCGTTCATCGCCGGTTTCTCGATGTGCATGCTTAACATCGTCGTCAACCCGATGCTCAACACTTTGGGCGGCGGCGGCAACACAGGCAACCGTCTCATCCAGCTCGGCGGATCCTGCAATTCCATCGGAGGTACCATTGCCCCTATCCTTCTGGGCTACCTTGTGGGCGGTTCCGTTGAGACTGCATCCGTCAGGGATGCCGCTCCGGCAATGCTCATCGCAATGGCTATATTCGCCATCGCTGCCGTAATCATCGCTCTCACCAAGATTCCTGAGCCTCACATGGAGACTCCGGAGGAGAAGGCCTCCCGTCTTGCAGGCAATGTCGCAAAGGATCCTTACGGACCTTTGTCATTCCGCCATTTTGTCCTCGGGGCTATCGCCATCTTCTTCTATGTAGGTATCGAGGTCGGTATCCCGAACACTGCCAACATCCACTTCTCCGAACTCCCTTGGGTGGGACCGGCTCTCACCGGTACCATGATCGGAGCCTACTGGTTCTGCATGATGCTCGGTCGTCTGGCCGGCGGTGCTATCGGTGGCAAGGTTTCTTCGAAGGCAATGCTTTCAGCGACTTCCATAGCTGCAATCGTTTTCCTCCTCTGCTTCATCTTTGTTCCTGAAACAGCGAAGATTGCATTGTTCGGCAAGGAACTTCCCGTCGCTCTCATTTTCATCACTGCCTGCGGTCTCTGCACTTCCGTGATGTGGGGAGCCATCTTCAATCTGGCAGCCGAGGGACTCGGAAAGTACACTGCACCTGCATCCGGAATATTCATGACCCTTGTCTGCGGCGGCGGTATCATCCCGTTCGTCCAGAACCTGCTTGCAGATGCTGTCGGTTCAGTCCAGAGCTACTGGCTGCTCATTGCATGCCTGTGCTACCTTCTCTACTACGCTTTGATCGGAAGCAAGAATGTCAACAAGGACATCCCTGTTGAATAGAAATATCAAATAATACTGTAACATTATGGATCTTAATTATGTTGTAGGTGTTGACATAGGTGGTCAGACCTCAAAGTGCGGTGTTGTCGACAAGAATGGTAACGTGCTTGCCCAGACTGTCATCCGCTCGGACAATCATGACGTCGTTGAACCATACATCGCCGAACTTGCCGAGGCCCTCAAGAAGATCATCAAGGAGGCCGGAGTGGAAGGTCAGGTACGCGGTGTCGGAGTAGGTGCCCCGAATGCCAACCATTACACCGGAACCATCGAGAATGCTGTCAACCTCACCTGGGGAAACAATGGCGAGATTCCTTTCTCGAAGCTCCTTTCCGAGGCAATGGACGGAATGCCTGTTTCCTTGACCAATGATGCCAATGCTGCCGCTCTCGGTGAGATGTGCTATGGCTCTGCCAAGGGAATGAAAGATTTCATCATGATCACCCTTGGTACCGGCGTCGGAAGCGGCATCGTAGTGAATGGGGAACTGATTTACGGTCACGATGGTTTTGCCGGCGAGCTTGGCCATGTCATCATCGACCGCAGTCCGAATGCCCGCCAGTGCGGTTGCGGCAAGAAGGGCTGTCTCGAGGCCTACTGCTCCGCTACAGGTGTCGCAAGGACTGCCCGCGAGTGGCTTGACAACACTGACGAACCGTCGCTTCTGCGCAAACTCGACAAGATTTCCGCCAAGGATGTCAATGATGCTGCAAAGCAGGGAGATGCCCTCTCGATGAGGATTTTCAACTACACCGGCACCCTTCTTGGCCAGTCCTTCGCAGACTTCGTCAACTTCTCCGCACCTGAGGCAATCGTCCTCTTCGGAGGTCTTGCCCGCAACAAGGAGTTCCTTACCGAGCCTATCCTCAAGGCGATGAACGAGAACCTCCTTCCTCTGTGGAAGAACAAGGTCAAACTCGTCTACACCTCCCTCAAGGAGTCCGATGCCGCCATCCTCGGCGCATCCGCCCTTGCCTGGTAATATGGCTTGATGAATATTCGCATATAGCACCGCCTGTCTTTTCGGCAGGCGGTGCTTTTGTGCTGTGCATGAGGGACGACCGGGAAACGGCTGCCCCTTTATGTTCAGTTCTCGGTGGCGAGGAATGCCATGATGCGGTCCAGTATCGGGTCCACCTGGCTTGCCCGAACCAGGGCGTTGTTTGTCATGATGGAGAACACGATGACATCCTCCTTGGTGCCCTCGCGCGGCTCGATGTAGCCGCTGTAGCAACGAACGCCGTTCATTGAACCGCTTTTCAGATGGATTCTTTTCCTGAGCTCCGGACTTTCGGCTGGAAGCCGGGATTCGTAGTGGGATCCTCCGGCTACTCCAATTGCTCCGATGTAGTCCCCGAATGCGGGAGAGTCCATCATCGCCTTCAGGAATGACACGATGAAGGAAGGGGAGAGGTAGTTGTGCCTTGAAAGCCCGCTGCCGTCCCGGATCTGTACTCCCGAGGCATCAACTCCAAGGGACCGCATCACATCACCCAGGGCTACATAACTTGAATCATAGGTGGCCGAATGGTGCATCTTCCGGCCGAGAGTGCGGAGCAGGGTCTCCGCGTAGAAATTGTCGCTCTTGAGATTCGTCATCCTGGCGATTTCCTTCAGCGTCGGTGACTGGGTGCTTCCGATGACCTTCAGGTCATCCACCTTTGTGGCATAGGCACCATATTCCTGGGAATCAAGATTTGTCCTTATCCTTCCCATGCGCACGTCGGCGACCCCTCCGCGTACCTCAATGCCCTTGGTTTTCAGGTAATTGAAGAATTGATAGGCACAGGTATATGCTCCGAACTTGTTGCTGAAGGTTTCTGTCCTCGGCTTGAGGTCAATGGCATAGGAGCCGATGATCTCGCCGTAGGGGACATATTCAGTGGGGAAATAATAGAGGTTGTCTCCGGTTCCGGCCTTGCCTGTCCTGGCATAAACCCCGTATCTCATCCACGGTGTCGTCGGAAAGACCGGGACCGCGCTGACAGGTGCTCCCTCCGAAGCGCCCGCCGAGACTTTCACCTCCTGGATGTTTTCGTAGAAGCATAGTCCGTCGCTTCCGCACGCGTCCGAGCAGCCGATGTCGTGGTAGGCCCAGCTGTCCTTTTCAATAGGTCCGTCGAAATACCGTCCGTCGCCAATAAGCCTTCCGCTGATTTCCCGGATTCCTGCCTTCTCGAGCATGCCGGCCCACTGGCTGAACAGAAAGAACCGCGGCACTGCCATCGAGTCCTTCGACGCTATGGTCGGGTCGCCGCCTCCGATGATGTAGAGGTCCCCGTCCAGCACTCCGTCCTTGATTTCACCGCTGTAGCCCAGTCTTGTTGAATATCTGAAATCGGCACCGAGGGCATGCAGGGCCGCTCCCGTAGTGATGAGTTTCATGTTCGATGCCGGCAGCATCCTGGTGTCAGGGTTCCTCAAGGCGAGAGTGTCCCCGCCGACAGTCACAGCAAGTACCGAGAACTGGGACCCCTTGAGAATCTCATTCTGTGCGGCCAGCTCGATGTACTCCTGTGCCCTGGTCCTGGGCCCGTCCTCCTGTCGCAAGGCCGCCTGCGGGAGTTGCGGGGCCTGTGGAGCTTGCGCGTATGAATATCCAGGCTGCAAGGCCGTTAATGCCACAAGGACCATCGCCACCAGGCGATTCATTATTGATTTGATTCGTCTCATATTCAGCAAAATTACTATATTTGCCCGCAAATTTGAATATTAATATGAAAAAATGTGTTCTTGTCTCCGGAGGCGCCGGCTTCATCGGCAGCCACGTGACAGTCGAACTTATCGAGTCCGGCTACGATGTCATCGTTGCTGACAACATGTCAAACTGCGACCTGACCTGTTTCGAAGGAGTAAAGAAAATTACCGGGAAAGACGACATCCCGTTTTTCGAAATGGATTTCTGCGACGAAAAGGCTACAGATAACCTGTTCGCCACCAACAAGATAGATGCCGTAATCCATTTCGCCGGCTTCAAGGCTGTCGGGGAGTCCGTCGCCGAGCCGCTGAAGTACTACCGCAACAACCTGGAGTCCTTCATCAACGTCATCTCTTCCGCCCGGAGCCACGGTTGCCGGAACATACTCTTTTCATCTTCAGCAACCGTCTATGGCGAACCCGAGAAGCTGCCTGTCACGGAGGAAAGTCCTCGCCAGAGCGCCACTTCCCCCTACGGCAACACCAAGCAGATGTGTGAGGACATCCTGAGGGATTCCGTCGCCGCCTACCCGGAAATCCGCGGCATTGCCCTGCGCTATTTCAACCCGGTCGGAGCCCATCCGTCAGCCCTCATCGGCGAACTGCCGCGCGGAGTCCCGAACAACCTCGTCCCGTTCATCACCCAGACCGCCATGGGCATCCGTGAATGCCTTTCGGTCTTCGGCAATGATTACCCGACTCCGGACGGCACCTGCCAGAGAGACTTCATCGACATCGTCGACCTCGCGAAAGCGCACGTCTGTGCAGTCCGCAGAATGATTGACGACAAGATGAAGAATGAATATGAGATCTTCAATATCGGCACCGGAACACCTCTTTCAGTGATGGAACTGATTACCGCATTCGAAAAGGCCAACGGGCTGAAGCTCAACTACAAGTTCGCACCCCGCCGTCCCGGCGACGTGGTAGCCATCTGGGCCGATCCGTCCCTCGCCGAAAAGGAACTCGGCTGGAAAGCCGTACGCCCGGTCGAAGAAACCATGGCCTCCGCTTGGGCCTGGGAAAAGCACCTTGCCGGGAAATAACCTTCCCGTGACGGTGGCACGCGATTGTGCCCCTGAGGGCATTGTGGCTAGGGGTGCCGTGCCGAGGAGTCGTTCTTTCGATGTGAGATCGACCATCAGCAACGCTCTGACATGGGTTGAATCGGCTGAATTGGTACTTTCTGGATGCTCGCCCCGAGCCACCCCCGAGCCACCCCCGAGTCATCGCCCCGAGCCACCCCCGAGCAATCGCCCCGAGCACCCCCGAGCAATCACCCCCGAGCAATCGCCCCCGAGCCACCCTCGAGCGGAGCTCTACGCCTGGGTGAACTCGGTGATGATGTTCAGGATAACCTGGGAAGCCTTTTCCATTGATGGGACCGGGAGAAACTCCATTTTGCCGTGGAAGTTCAGGCCACCGGCGAAGATGTTCGGACAAGGGAGGCCACGGAAGCTCAGGTTCGCTCCGTCGGTGCCTCCACGGATCGGCTGGATTTTCGGCTTGATGAGAGCTGCCTCCATCGCCTTGACAGCCTTGTCGATGATATGGTAGTGCGGTTCAACCATCTCGCGCATATTGTAGTACTGGTCGCGGACGGTCGGAGTGGCAGTACCTGCACCGTACTTGCTGTCAATGAACTCGCAGCAGCGCAGGATGGTTTCCTTCTTCTCCTCGAACTTGGTCCGGTCGTGGTCACGGATGATCCACGTCATTTCGGCTTCTTCGACCGAACCTTTCATCCCGACCAGGTGGAAGAACCCTTCGTAGCCTTCAGTGTGTTCCGGCCTTTGCCAGGAAGGAAGCAGGGAATTCAGCTCCATGCCTATCTGCAGGGCGTTCTTCATCTTGCCTTTGGCGTAGCCCGGGTGGACATTGCAGCCCTGGATCCGG
>JBJFDD010000071.1:0-2844 GCA_051889815.1 Candidatus Cryptobacteroides sp.
GAAAAAAGTACTCGACGACATCAATCTCGAAATCAAGCGGGGTGAGTTCGTGACTTTTCTCGGGCCTTCAGGATGCGGTAAGACGACAACCCTGAGGACAATTGCAGGATTCAACGCTGCCGATGAAGGCAGGGTGATAATGGATGGAGAGGACATCTCCTCGCTTCCTCCTCATCTGAGACCGCTGAACACCGTCTTCCAGCGATATGCGCTTTTCCCTCATCTGGATGTTTTCGACAACATCGCATTCGGCCTCAAACTGAAGGGCGTTCCTTCGGACGAGATTGACAAGAGAGTCCGCAAGATGTTGAAGCTTGTGAGCATGACTGACTATGAGGACCGCGATGTCGAGTCTCTTTCCGGAGGCCAGCAGCAGCGAGTCGCAATCGCAAGAGCGCTCGTAAACTATCCGAAGGTACTTCTGCTGGACGAACCTCTGGCTGCCCTTGACCTCAAGATGAGGAAGGACATGCAGATTGAACTGAAGGAAATGCACCGCAAGTTGGGTATAACCTTCATCTATGTCACCCACGATCAGGAAGAGGCACTGACCCTTTCGGACCGTATCGTGGTGATGAGCGAGGGCCGTATCCAGCAGGTCGGTACTCCGATGGACATCTATAACGAGCCTCTGAATTCTTTTGTCGCCGATTTCATCGGGGACAGCAACATCCTCAACGGAACCATGATAAGGGACCGGGAGGTTTCTTTCGTCGGCCATGACTTCAAATGTGTGGACGAGGGCTTCGGGGAGAATGTCCCGGTGGATGTGGTTGTTCGTCCCGAGGATATCTACATCATGAACAAGACTGAGGGAGCACAGTTCACCGGTGTCGTGAAGAGCTGTACCTTCAAAGGTGTACATTACGAGATGTTCGTCGATACCGACACCAACAACGAGCTCATGATCCAGGACTACAATGCTTTCGCGGTGGGCAGCACCGTCGGTCTCATCATCCGTCCTGAAGACATCCAGGTGATGAAGAAGGAACGGATAGCCAACGAATTCAGGGGCGAACTTGTGGACCAGACCCACGTCTCGATCCTTGGCGAGGAATTCGAGTGCGCCCCTGTCAGCGGTCTTGAGCCGGGGACCCGGGTTACCGTCAGGGCTTCCTTCGACAGTATAGACCTGCTTGACCATGCTGAAGATGGAGTTACGGGCGGAACCGTCTATATGATTCTGTACAAGGGAGACCATTACCATCTTACAATCCGCACGGACAGCGATGAGTTTGTCTATGTGGACACCAATGATGTCTGGGACAAGGGAGACATCGTGGGCATCAACATCTTGCCTCAGGCATTAATCGTCACTGCAGAAGATGGGAAAGAGAAGTAAGTGGGCAATCCCGTATGCCATATTCCTGGTGCTTTTCGTTGCTCTTCCGCTTCTGCTTGTGGCAATTTATGCCTTCCAGGACAATTACGGGCATTTCACCTTTGCGAACATCGTGAGGATTTTCACCGACACCGATGCGATGAGTACCTTCGTGGTCTCGCTGGAAGTCGCGGTCGAGAACACTCTCATCTGTCTGCTTCTGGGTTATCCTGCAGCATACATACTTGCCAACAAGGAACTCAATAAATCAGCAGTCACGGTCATTCTCTTCATTCTTCCGATGTGGATCAATGCCCTGATGAGGACTCTCGCCACGGCCGACCTGTTCGGGGTCCTCGGTTTCCAGCTCGGCAAAGGGACTTTGCTGTTCGGCATGGTTTACGATTACCTGCCGTTCATGATCTACCCAATCTACAATGTCCTTCTGAAGATGGACAATTCCTATGCAGAGGCCGCCTCTGATCTGGGTGCCACGCCTGTCCAGGTGTTTACCAAGGTGACGCTTCCTCTTTCCATGCCCGGAATCCTGAGCGGGGTGGTGATGGTCTTCATGCCGACTGTCAGCACCTTTGCGATATCGGAATTCCTGACCAACAACAAGATCAAGCTTTTCGGTACCATCATCCAGGAAAACATCAATTCCTCGATGTGGAACTATGGCGCTGCCCTGTCGTTCTTCATGCTGCTTATCATCGGTTTGACGACCTTCCTGACCGGCGGTGACAAACAAGTTGAAGGAGGAACCGTATGATGAAAAAAATATTTTCCAAATTATACATCTGGATCCTGCTGGTCCTGTTGTATGCCCCATTGGTATTCATTGCGGTCTTTTCCTTCACCGAGGCCAAAACATTGGGAAATTGGACCGGTTTCTCTCTCAGCCTGTACAAATCCCTCTTTACGGGAAACGTCTCGGGGGGCGCATCCCTGATTGCTGCATGCCGGAACACGGTCCTTATCGCCCTTGCCGCCGCTGCAGTCTCCACACTCCTGGGAACTGTTTCCGCAATCGGAATATTCAATCTCAAGGGAAAGAAGAAGCAGGCCATCCAGTTCCTCAACAGTGTCCCGATGCTCAATCCTGACATCATCACAGGTGTTTCCCTGTTCCTCCTGTTCGTTTTCCTGCATGTCAGTCAAGGAGTCTTTACTGTTATACTGGCGCATATCACATTCTGTACTCCTTATGTTGTCCTGAATGTGATGCCGAAACTCTCACAGATGAATCCGAACATCTATGAGGCAGCCCTGGATCTGGGAGCCACACCGATGCAGGCTTTCCGGAAGGTTCTCGTGCCACAGTTGCGACCGGGAATGATTTCCGGCTTCATACTCGCTTTCACGATGTCCCTGGATGACTTCGCAGTCACATTTTTCACAAGGGGTACCGTGGGCCTGGAGACTCTGTCAACCTACATCTATGCCGATGCCAGGAAGGGAGGCCTGACTCCGGAACTGAGACCTCTGATGACAATCATTTTCCTGATTGTCCTGGTTTCCCT